>NZ_CAMFHL010000058.1 GCF_945952095.1 uncultured Arsenicibacter sp.
GAGTGAAAGAGATAAAGAGCGTTATAAAACACTTCTGTCGGTGCAAAACCAGCGTATCAATATTCTGATTTTTTTTCTTAAATTCCACTATTCACCGCAGCATCGGCTCACTCTTTCACACTTTCGCCCTTTCACTCTTTAGCCCATGATCTGGCCCATTTTCATGGCCACGCCCATGTCGCCTTTTACTTTTAGTTTGCCCGTCATCACGGCCATCATCGGGTTCAGGTCGCCGGTACCCATTTTTACCAGGTTATCAATCGATACATGCAGCTCGCAGTCAGCTGCCTTATCTTCGTTTGATACCGTTACCGGTGTCTGATTGCCATCGATATAGATAACACCCTGATCGGTAACCACTTTAATAGTCGCATCGATGCTATCCGCATTCGCAACGCGGTTGCTGATCTGTCCGGTTAGTTCTTGTAAGGTCATGCAGAAATAAAACTTTTTGGTTTGTTTTGTGGTAAAACTATGCCGTAAAGATAAGGTTTCAAATAGTACCTGTGCGTTATAGCCGGTTATTTAAGCCAGCGGCAAACCGATCTGATTCCCGTTTTATGCGCCCACAATTTCTTACATTACTCTGTGTCCTGTCGTTTTTAGGCGGCGGTATCGGCCTCATTGACAGCATCGTAGCCCTTACCCACACACGCGAAGTGGCCAACACAACCCGCGTAGACCGGAAGCTGTCGCCGGAAGAAGCCGAACAGGCGAAAAAGCAATATTTTGAAGACCGGGCATCCGGCGATGCGCCCATGCCCGCTGATCCCGATGAGATTCAGCCGCTGGCGGTTGCGGGGCTGATCTACAATGCCTTGTGCGTTGCCGGTGCCTTTCTGATGTTCCGGCTCCGGCGGATCGGCTTTTATGTCTACCTGGCCGGTGTAGCCGCCGGATTGATCCTGCCTGTCCTGTTTGGCGGCTTTTCGGCACTCAATTCGTCCTTCGGCGCATTTTTCAGCGTCATTTTTGCCGGACTGTACTGGTATAATTTACCGGCAATGAAATCGTAAAGGCAAGTACAACCATATGACATTCGTAGGGGCGGCCCCATGTGGCCGCCCGTTTTTTATCACACGTGGGGCTGCCCATGCAGATCCGTTACGGACATGCCGTGCCGGTCACGGCAACCGTGCGTGTCACCACGCAATTGCCGCTGTAGACTGTCAGGGTATACGTACCGGGTTTAACCACATCCGGGAAAACCACCGCATGATCCCCGACTGTCCGGAACACCACCGAGAACACATAAGACGGACCCGTCAGTACGTACCGGTCACCGTAACCAGCACCCTGTACTGATACCCGACAAGCGCCGCTGCCTAACGCTCCCGCTGCCTGCACGCTGCTGATCGTTGGCTGGGCCCCGCCTTCAGCGACCACCACCGTATTCGATGTTACACAGCCCGACTGACCGGCAATACCTGTGTAGCTCCCGCCGGCGCTCACACTGAATATGCCCGAGCTGTTGGTCTGGTTATAACCGTTTGGCCCCAGCAGCGTAAAACTGGTTGCGCCCGTCGCCTGCACCCGAACCGTCGTGGTCGTTACCCCGCAACCCAGCGATCCGCCGGCGGTTACGGCAGCGTTGCCTAATAACGAGGCAGAAACGACTACACTAGCAACAGCCGTACAGCCGCCGCCATCGCTCAACGTCACTGAATAGGTATCTGCGAGCGATACGGAAATCACCGCACTCACGGCTCCTGTTGACCAACGGACTGGCCCGGTACCCACCGCTGAGAGGCTTACGGCCGGACTGGCACAACTGATGAGGGTGGAAGAAGGATTGATGCTCAGAGCCGGTGCAGCCGTCGCGCTCACAACCGTGGCTGAGTTCACGCTGGTGCAGCCGTTGCCGCCCGTCAGCGTGACCGAATACGTATCGGCCGAGGCCACACTGATCGTGTTCGACACTGCCCCCGTTGACCAGCGGGCATCGCCTGTACCGACCACCAACAAGACCGCCGACGGACTGGCGCAGGTCAGCGTCACCGATGACGGGGAAATGCTCAGGCTCGGCGGGTCATTATCCGCATTAATTACAATACTGGTCTGGCTGGTGCAGCCGGCAGCATTCGTAACCGTTACCGAATAGGTCCCGCTCATGTTCACAACGGCCGTACCGGCGGCAGCGTTCTGACTGACAATACCGCCCCCGCCTGCCCGGACAAATGTATAGGAATTCCCCCCCGAAGCCGTGAGCGTTAAGCTGGTTCGCGCACACGTCAGAGTTCCGCCATTACCGGCCGTCAGCACCGGCGTTGGTGCCGCCGGATTAGTCAGCGAGACAGTGGCATACTCCTGTAACACACAGCCAAGCCCGGGCTGGCTCAGTGAAAAGCTGCTGTAACTACCGGCCGTGAGACCAGTTAAGCTAAATGCGCCTCCGCTAACGGTAACCGGTTTCGGGGTCCCGGAACCGCTGTAACTCAGTGAATAACTACCGTCCGGCAGCGTTGTTGCAAAACTGATGCTACCGGTTGCACCGCAGGTAGCCGGATCAGTAGTTGTACTAATGCCCATTATAGCACAGTTGACCGTTATACTGAACGGTGGGACTACAAATGAGCAACCATAGTCAGTGGTCACTGTCAAACTTACTGAAAATACACCCGCCTGCGTCGGAGTACCAAGAAGTCTCCAGAAGTTAGGGCCTGGTGAATCAACATGAAGCCCGGGAGGTAAACCGCTAAAAGCAGAAGTATAGTTACTCGTACTGGTAATCAGCCACTCGAAGCTGTTACCAGGCACGCTTTCTCCTACTGCGGCTGTCGCTACTACCGGTGCGGTCACCGTCAGGCTCGGACAAACAACTACCACGCTCAGATTATATGGTGGCGCCACAAATGAACAACCGAATTCATTGATCACCGTCAGACTTACCGGAAAGACACCTGTCTGCGTCGGTGTTCCGACAAGTCTCCAGTAATTAGGGCCTGGGGAATCAACAATAAACCCTGGAGGTAAACCGCTAAACGTAGAAGAATAGCTACTGGTACCAGCTATAAACCACCCGAAGTCGAAGTTATACACCCCTTCTCCTACTGCTGCTGTAGTTACTGTCGGTCCAATTACCGTCAGGCTCGGGCAGTTGACGGTCAATGAATAACTGCTCAGGGCAGAGCAACTGTTGGCATCGGTCGTCAGCACCGTAACCGCAAATGCGCCGGTTTGCGTAGGTATGCCATCGATCGAACCGCCCGTAGTAAGCGTAAGCCCCGGGGGCAGTGCTCCCTGTAACCGTGTAAAGGTATAAGGCTGGACGCCGTTGGTGACCGAAAAGTTCTGCATAAAGGAGACACCGGCGGCACCTGTCGTTACCACCGGCGCAGTCACCGACATTGCTGCCGGATTAGCCAGCGAGACGGTAGTATTCGCCCGTAACACACAGCCCGTCCCGGCTTGGCTCAGCGAAAAGCTGTTATAACTACCTGCCGGCAGATTCGCTACAATAAATGTGCCTCCGCTTACTGTAACCGGTTTCGGGCTTCCGGAACCGGTGTAACTCAGGGAATAACTGCCATCCGGCAGCGTTGTGGTAAAGCTGATACTGCCGGTTGGTCCACAGGTAGCCGGATTAGCGGTTGAACTGACACCCATCGTCGTGCAGTTGATGGTAATGTTGAACGGCGGCGCCACCAATGAACAGCCGTATGCATTAGTCACCGTCAGACTCACCGGAAAGACCCCTGTTTGGGTTGGTCTGCCGCCGATGGCCCGGTAATTATCAGCCACTGTAGCGACACTTAATCCCGGCGGCAAACCGCCAAAAGTGAACGAGTACGTACCGGCCCCGGTGATAGACCAGGCGAAGGCATTGTATAGATCTATCCCCGCCGTCGCTGTGGCCACTGTCGGGGTGTTCACCGTCAGGCTAGGGCAATTGACGGTAATCGTGAACGGCGGCGCTACCAATGAACAGCCGTATGCATTAGTCACCGTCAGACTCACCGGAAAGACCCCTGTTTGGGTTGGTCTGCCGCCGATGGCCCGGTAATTATCAGCCACTGTACCGACACTTAACCCCGGCGGCAAACCGCCAAAAGTGAACGAGTACGTATCGGTTCCGGTAATAGACCAGGTGAAGGCATTGTATAAATCCATCCCTACCGTCGCCGTGGCTACTGTCGGGGTGTTTACCGTCAGGCTAGGGCAGTTGACGGTAATATTGAACGGCGGCGCCACCAATGAACAGCCGTATGCATTAGTCACCGTCAGACTCACCGGAAAGACCCCTGTTTGGGTTGGTCTGCCGCCGATGGCCCGGTAATTATCAGCCACTGTAGCGACACTTAATCCCGGCGGCAAACCGCCAAAGGTGAACGAGTACGTATCCTCACCGGTAATGAACCAGATAAAGGTATCGAACGCATCTGCACCTACTGTCGCCGTGGCCACTGTCGGGGTGTTCACCGTCAGGCTAGGGCAGTTGACGGTAATCGTGAACGGCGGCGCCACAAACGAGCAACCATCTCCATTCGTTACCGTCAGACTCACCGGAAATACACCGATTTGCACAGGTGTGCCATTTATCTCCCGGTAATTATCATGTTCGGTAACCACACTTAATCCCGGCGGCAAACCGCCAAAGGTGAACGAGTACGTACTGGATCCGGTGACGGACCAGATAAAATCGACAGGACTATACGCTCCGACTGTTATCGTGGTCACCGTCGGGGTGTTCACCGTCAGGCTAGGGCAGTTGACTGATACATTCGCCCCCCCCGAATTTGTATTTATCCAATCAGGGTTGCCGTTCGTCTTGAAATCAGCCACAGCTACTGAACAAGGGGTATTCCCAACAGCGAATGTAGTTGATACGTCAAAACTACCTGTCCCGTCACCTAACCCCGCGGATACGGTATCGCTATCCGGATTGGCAGTAATAATCTCTTTTTTTTCATCATCATTTACATTAGCGACCACTACTGAACGTGGGCTTTCGCCTGTAGTATAGGCAGTAGAAATGCCAAAGGCCTGACTCCGGGCAGGTGTACTAAACAGAGCAAATGAAAATAGAATCACGCCAAAAGCAATGACATGGCGAAAGCTGTACCAGGTAGATATTTTTATCATGAGTATTAGAACTGAGTAAGCGTTTAACTATTGCTGGTTTGTAGGCTGTTTAATAAGGGACTTTTTGAGGATTCCAGGCTCGGGGCATATCCGCCGGAAAAGGACAAAATGATATAGATAATCTGCCGGGTGAAAGCACCGGTCTCCGCCAGACGGCCGCTGCATGGTCAGTAAAGCGTAATGATTTTCCATAAATGCATAAGTGGTTTGGGAAATCCTTTCCGGAGAAATAGCTATCCCAAAAATCCCCCGAAACCCGCTTCCGCTGGTAGCCCATTTTCGACATTCTCTAGCTCATTTTGGACATCCGGCATTTTTTGCCAAAAAAAAGGCCCCAAACGGGGCCTTAAATATCCGAAACAGCAATAAAAAGTAACTTATCAGGTTTTCTCCTCCTCCCCGGAATAGGCCGACGGCAGTACCCCGAATTTCTCCTGAAAGATGCGGCTGAAGTACGACGGGCTTTCAAAACCAACCTGATATGCCACTTCGGCAATACTCAGATTTCCCTGCCGGATCAGCAATGCCGATTGCTCCAGACGACGGTTCCGGATAAACTCCACTGCTGTCTGCCCAGTCAGCGCCTTCAGTTTCCGCACCAGCTGACGCTGACTCAGATTCAGGCTCTGACTCAGCTGCTCTACGTCAAACGTGCCATCAGCCAGTCGGGCATCCACAGCCGCCTGTACCCGCTCAAGAAAATCATTTTCGGTCGCGATCAACTGTTCATTACCAGGTGCCGGCGCCATCGTCAGACCCAGCCGCTCCTGAAAGTACTGCCCCAGCCGCTCACGCTGCCGGATCAGGTTCCGTACCCGCACCCGGATTTCGGTGGCATCAAACGGCTTGGTGAGGTACTCATCCGCCCCCAAACCAAACCCTTCAATCCGGTCCTGAACGGTCGCTTTCGCCGTCAGCATCACCACCGGAATATGACTTGTCGCCACCTGCGTTTTCATGATCCGGCAAAAGCCGAAGCCGTCCAGCCGCGGCATCATCAGGTCGCAGATGACCAGATCGGGCGTCACGTCGGTAGCCTTCTCCAGCCCCTGCTGCCCGTCTTCCGCTTCCATGATCACATACTCGTCTTCGAAAATCGTCCGCAGATATGTCCGGATATCGGCGTTATCGTCAATAATCAGCAGGATTTTTTCCGGCGGCGCACCGGCCGGTGTCGTCACCTCAGACAGGGAGTCCGGCGGGCCGGATAACGCTTCTTCCGGCTGAACGGACAGTACCGGTGGCACATATACGTCCGGAGCCGCCGCCGGTGCCAGCGGAAGGACTACCCGGAACGCGGTACCCTGCCCCTCCGTACTCGTCACACTGACCGTCCCCTTCAGCACCGTCACCAGCTCATGTACCAGTGCCAGACCGATCCCCGTACCTTCGTAGGACCGGCGCTCGCTGGTCTCGGCCTGATAGAACCGGTCAAAGATTTTTGGCAGCTGCTCCGCCGGAATCCCGATGCCGGTGTCGGAAACAGTCAGTTCCAGCATGGATTTTTCCGGCGGGTAGGCCACTTCCATCCGGATCGTCCCTCCTGTGGGCGTAAACTTAAAGGCATTTGACAGCAGGTTGGTCAGGATCTTTTCCAGCTTGTCACGGTCGGCATAGGCCCAATACGACGTCTGTTGCTGATCAAACGCAAATTGGATTGACTTACTGACGGCCATGGATGTATACGAACTGGCCAGTGTCCTGATAAACGACGCGACATCAACGGCAGTGGTCTCTACCTGCATATTGCCGGCCTCCAGTTTACTCAGATCGAGCAACTGATTTATGAGTGAGAGCAGGCGGCGGCCGTTGCGCTCCATCATCGACAGTTCGGTCTCGCTCAGGTCCTTATTCTTCCGGTTACCCAGCGGCCCCAGAATCAGGGTCAGCGGCGTCCGGAACTCGTGCGAAATATTGGTAAAGAAGCGGGTTTTCAGCGCATCCAGCCCGGCCAGCCGACCGGCCTCCTGCTGCTCAAACGCCACCTGTTGCTGCAACAACAGCCGCTGCGTCTGGATGCGGTAAGCCTGCAAAACCACCATGCTGATCACGACCACATACAACAGATACGCCCACCAGGTCCGGTAAAACGGCGGATGCACCCGGATCTGAAGGGTTACCGGCTTGCTCCAGACCTCACCGTCGGTAGATCCGGTCATTTCGAACGTATAGGCTCCGTCGGGCAGGTGCGTATAGTTGGCAAACCGGTTTACCCCCGACTCCACCCACTGCGCATTGACCCCACCCAGCCGGTACCGGTACCGGTTCTTCGCCGGACTCCGGTAATCCGACAACCCGAATTCCAGCGTCAGGATGTCCTGATCATGATCCAGATCAATCCGCTGCGTATACGCAATGTTTTCCGGTAAAATCCCCGTATCATCCCCCGGCCTTACCGGCTTGTTGTTCACCAGCAAGCCAATGAGCCGCGCCACCGGCGGCGTTGCCGAACGGCTCAGGATATCGCGCGGATTAAATATGGTCACCCCGTTAACCCCACCGAACAGCAGTTCGCCCGTCGCCGATTTCAGAAAGGATGCCGTATTAAACTCGTCATCCTGCAGGCCGTCACTTTTTGTGTAACTATGGAACACCCGGCTCTGCGGGTTGAACCGCGCGATACCCCGGTTGGTGCTCATCCAGATGTTCCGGAAATCATCCGGCAGCATCCCGTAAACCACCTTATTCGGCAGGCCGTCCGCCTCGGTGACGTGGCTGAAACGGCCCGTCTTTTTTTCCAGTCTGTTCAGCCCACCGCCTTTGGTACTCACCCACAGATACCGGTCGGGTTCATAGGGGTCGTCCAATGCACACGACACCACATCGTGGCTCAGGCTGTTAGGATCCGTTTTACTTTTGGTATAAAGCGAAAAGAGGGGTGTCTCCAGCGGTTTTTGCATGCGGATCAGCCCTTTGTTGGTGCAGACCCAGAGCGTTCCGTCACGATCAAAATGCAGAAAATACGTTTCAGTCGATGTACCGCCTTCGGGCAGCAGTGATGCATAGCTGTAGACACGGAACTGAGCGGTAACGGGATTGAAGCGCATAAGCTGCCCGTTGGCCATTCCGAACCAAAGCTGTCCCTGCCGGTCTTCCAGCGCGTAAGTGCCCACATACTCCCCCGCACGGATGCCGGCCGGCACCGGAATCCGCTTCCGCAGTTTCCAGTCGCTGCTGTATTCCAGCAGATCATAGTGTGCCGGGGTGTCTCCGTCAATCAGTACCCGGAAAGCCCCCTGCCGGTCCTGAACAATGTAGTGTTTCAGCGGGACCGGCAGGCCAATGGGCGGATTTTCCATGTTTACCAGCCGGTTGCTGGTAAAGTCGGCCTCGTCAAAATAATAGCCCTGGCGGACATAGGTGCGTTTTTGCCGGTCCTGCATCAGGTACGACAGCGACTGCCCCGGCAGAAAAGACCGGAAACCACTCAGCCCCGACTGGAACTTCCGTAACCCGTAGCCGGCGGTGCCGATCCAGACCAATCCGGCCTGATCCACCAGCACGGAGGTGATGATGTAGGGTTGCGGCAACCGGCCGGCAGCATTCCGGGCCTCCAGTCGGGGCTGTTCATACAAATCAGCCGGCGACATAATCCACAGCAGGTCCCCGGAGAAAACAGCGACCTGACCGGCGTTGATAAACACGATTTTAGAAGGGCTTTTCCGGCTGATTGCCGGCAGCGGGATGACCCTGTGTTCGCCCTTATACCACCCGTGAACAGCACTGATGGTAGACGAAAACCAGTATCCTCCGCCCGCGGCGTCTGAGCTGGCATCCAGATTCATGGATGGACTCATCACCCGGTTTACCGGTATCAGCCCATCCGGATGTCGCCAGTTGAAGCGATACATACCAAAGGTTGACCCCAGCGTTGCCTGTCCGTCGGGGTGATAAACCGCATAGGTCACCCCGCCATATACCTGGCCGTTATAGTCACTTGCCGGCAAGGTAAACTGGTCGATCTTCACCTCACCGGTGAAATTGGCCGTTGCCGGAAAACCCGTTTGCAGGGCGGACGGCAGGGTGATGCGAAAGAGTTTATTTTTGTTGGTACTGACCAGAATGTGTCCCTCCGGATCTTCACTCATCCAGCGTATTTCGTAATTACCGGCATTACCGGCGGTCTGATCGCGGATGTTGAGGTGGTAAAAACGGTCGGTTTTCACATCTACCAGGTCAATGCCATGACTAAGCGTTCCGACCCACAGCCGGCCATGCCGGTCGATCAGCAGCGACGTGCAGTTCTCATCGGACAGGCTGTAGTCATCGTAGGTATCGGGGGTATATACCTTAAAATTATAGCCATCGTACCGGTTGAGGCCATCTTTGGTAGCCACCCAGATGAACCCTTTCCGGTCCTGCTTCATATCAAAAACCATCCCCTGGGACAGTCCGTCTGAAATAGTTAGTTCCTGCCAGCCCTTCACCAGCGGTAGCTGCTGGGCAATCAATACGTATGGTATTAACAGAAACAGGTAAATAAAACGCTTCATACTTCCCCTTTAACCGGCAAAATACGGCTTTTTTTTGCTTTCCCGAAAAGGTAAACGGACACATAATAGTCAGGCGATTACCCGGCTGTTAGCCGGATCCGGGAGGGGCTCTGCTTTTTGTGTTTACCATAAAACCACCTGCCTTTCTTTTACGTATGTGCTTATGATTTTCTCTTCTCATTTTTCCTGTAGCTGTTCCATCTATCTGACAGCAGGCAGCCCACACGGAAACCTTTTGTAGTTACATAATCTTCCGTGAAAAACATGAGAACAATAAGCACTCCGGAATCCTGACTAAGAATACCCTAAAACCAATTTATTTCTAACCACTTAACACGTTTATGTACGCATGAAAACAATGTACAAAGTAGTGCTTATCCTGCTGGTTGTTTATTTGACGGCCCCTTTCGCAAAAGCTCAGGTTGGTATTGGTACCACAACGCCGGACGCCAGTGCACAACTGGAAGTTCAATCTACGTCGAAAGGCTTACTTATTCCGCGCGTCACCAGCACCGCTTCGGTTACCAGCCCGGCCAAGGGCCTGATTGTGTATCAGACCGGCGGTACCGAAGGGTTTTATTATAACAGCGGCACCCCTGCATCTCCCGACTGGAAAAGGCTGAGTACAGCCGGAGCAAGCAGCGGAGGTGGCACCATTATTCCTTATTCATCAGGAACGTCGGTATTATTGTCAACAATTGCCGGAGGACTAGCCGGCACCCCGGCATTTATTGGCTTTGGCAGCTCAGCTCCAGGAACCAGCATTTTGGGGCCAACGATTGACTTAAATGGTGCAAGTACCCCTGTTAATATGGCCTTTTCTGTGCCCCGTGATGGTACAATAACGTCCATGTCAGCTTTTTTCAGCTCAACAATCGCATTATCACTCGTCGGGTCAACAGTCACGATTACGGCTCAATTATATAGCTCAACGGCACCTGATAATAACTTCACCGCTATTCCCGGCGCGGTTGTTACACTAGCTCCCGGATTTACTGGTATAGTAGCCTTGGGAAGCACTAGCAACGGTACAGCAAACGGTTTAGCTATTCCTGTAACAGCAGGCACCCGCCTGCTCCTGGTATTTTCAGCTACAGCCTCAGGTTCAAGCCTGATAAATACGATTTCAGGATATGCCAGCGCAGGGGTTAATATCAACTAAACAGGACAAATCACAGTTAATCAGGCAATTATTATGAGAAAATCATGGCTCATATGCAGTCTGTTATTGGTTGTTGTGTTTCAGGCTACGGCCCAGTTTGTCAATCAGGGGACATTTTATATTGGCGCAAACACGCCGGTTTCCACGGTGCAGTCATTTACCAACACCGGCATGCTGATAAATAATGGCCGGATGGTTTTCCAGGCCAATCTGACTAACACAAACACCTTCAGCAGTACCCAGGGGGCGATTTACCTGGGCGGCACAACCTCACAGACGATCACCAGCCCGATGGCCATTACGGTTAGCTCACTGACCATCAGTAATACAGCATCCGGTACGGCTGTCTACCTGCAAACCCCGCTCTGGGTTACCCAATCGGCCAGTTTCAGCGCCGGTATTGTACAGACCGACGCCACAAACCTGCTGGTGTTTGCCGATAATGCCCAAAGCAACGGCGTATCGAACACAGCACACGTAACGGGCCCCGTCCGTAAAACCGGCGATGACAGCTTTACCTTTCCCCTTGGTAACGGAACCGCCTCACGCCCCGTACAGCTAACCGTTCTGGGCAGTCCGGCCGATGTCTATACGGCCCGGTATATGCAGGGTACACCGCCGGACAACAGCTCGTTGCTGTGCCTGTCGGCCATTTCGGGGCAGGAATACTGGCAGATTGACCATACGACCGGTAGCGGGTCGGCGGTCGTTGGTCTGCCGAACCAGAACGTAGCTACCAGCAACCTGTCCCTTAATTCCCCTACCCTGCGGGTAGCCGGCTATAACGGTTCACAATGGACCGCCCTGAGTCTGGCGCAGAACGGTGGCATCAGCAGCGGCTTTGTCATTTCTGACGGAGCTACCAATCTAAGCGGTATGTTTACGCTGGCCAACGCATTCGATGTGCCGGGTATTACCGTACAACCACCCTCCGGTACGCTGGTCTGCACAGGTACAAACCTGACCGTACCGGTAACTGTCACCGGTACCAATGGCAGTACAACCTACCAGTGGTATAAAGACGGCGTTAGCCTCAGCACCCAAACCTCAGCCACCCTGACTCTCACGAGCCTGAGCGCCACCAGCGGAAGCAGTTACTCACTGGTAATCACCAGCGGCTGTTCGAGCGTGACCAGCACGGCATTCAGTCTGACCGTTAGTGAGGCTGTTGCCATTCTTCAGCAACCTGCTGCCGGAACAGCGCTTTGTACAGGGCAATCCCTGAGCCTGCCGGTTAGTGTCAGCGGAGCCGGAGCCGGTTATCTGTGGTATAGAAACGGAAACCCGCTCAACACGCAGAGCGGAGCGACACTGACACTCAACCCCCTGGTACTAAACGATGACGGATTGTATTTGCTGGTCATTACAGGCGGTTGTAACAGTGTAACGACCAACGCATTCTCGCTGTCGGTCAACCAGACGCCGACGGTAACGGTTTCACCGGCCAGTACAACCATCAGCGGCGGACAAAGTGTAACCCTCAGTGCGCAGGGAGCCGCGGGTTTCCTATGGTCAACGAATGCCGCCACCAGCAGCATTGCCGTGAGTCCGACGCAGCCGACAACGTATACCGTAACAGGAACGAGCAACGGCTGTTCGGCCAGTGCTACGGCAACGGTGACCGTTGACTGTATCCAGATCACCGCTCAGGTTATTTCCACAACCGTTCTCAGCACGCTGGGACCCGGCAACTGCGCCGTACAACTGTCGGGGCGCGGCACAGGTACGTCTTTTGTCACTCAAGGACCGGGCGGCTACATTTTCAGCACGGTCTACCGGCAACCCGGCACGTATTCACTAGCTGCGGCAAACATTACCAAACCCGGCATGTATTCCTTTACGGCTTCGTTCCGCAACGCCTGCGGCTATGAAAGTACCGACTCCCGCACGTTTATCGTGGGTGGTACAGCCTGCCAGTAATCGCTGAATCATTCTCCGGATACTGTTCAGTGTCCGGAGAATAATGTCTATTTCACCACCGGCCAGCCCTCTGCATCCCAGTCAAGCGGCCGGATCAGCAGCTTCGATTTGCCGTTGTCGGCTGCGTCGTAACCGTGGTAGACGAGGAAATCCGCGCCGTCGAAGGTATAGACAGCGTTATGGCCTACCCCATACCAGTTCGGGTCTCCCTCCAGTAGCAACGATCCGCCGCCCAGCACCAGCTTTCTGCCGGTTTTATCGACATACGGCCCCGTAACCTTATCGGCCCGGCCGACCATCATCTTGTACGTACTCTGCGGCCCCTTGCAGCAATAGTCAACGGAGACAAACAGGTAATAGTGGTTGTTTTTACGGAAGATAAACGGCGCTTCTATCGCTCCGTCACCGGCCTGCGTATCGTCGGCGCCGTTGCTGCGTTTACGGCTGGCGAGGGTCACCCACTGCTGCGGTTCGGCAACGGCTTTCCGGTCATCGCGGAGCCGGACCAGTTTGATCCCGTCCCAGAACGAACCGAAGGCCAGCCACGGCGTACCGTCCTGATCCACAATCAGGTTGGGGTCGATGGCGTTCCAGTTATCACGCCCCGGTACCGACTGTACCACCATGCCGTGGTCCTGCCAGCCAAACGCCGGATCTGCCGGATTCAGTGTCCTGTTGGTCGCCACACCGATACACGACGTGTTTTTCCCGAACGCTGACACGGAATAATAGAGGTAATACAGGCCGTCGTGAAACGAAATGTCGGGTGCCCACGTATGCCCCCGATAGCCCGGCACGGCCTTGACGGCCCACTCCGGCGGGGTACTGAATACCGGCTTTTCGGCCTTCCACGTCTGCCGGTCGCGCGACGACCAGACCGAAATACCCCGCCCCGTGGCAAAGGCATAGTAGGTACTGTCCTGCCGGATCATGACGGGGTCGTGGATTGGAATCCGCGCCGGCACGGTCTGGGCACCGGCGAATACCCCGACGCTCAGAAGGATTAGTAAGGTAGCAGTGATACGCATCTTGTTGTGTTCGGGAACAAATAACCCCTCACCTGAAGCCGGCGAGGGGTTACACAATCATCTTCTAATCTACTCCAATTAGGTCTTTATTTCAACTGTATTTTCTGTACCGGTGAATACAGCATTTCGGCAACGCCGACGGTCTTAACACCGATCCGGCCGTATACAACGGATTTGCTGGCCACCGACGACGGGATGTTCATCGTAAAGCTGAGTTCCTTTGACAGATCAGCCAGGTCGGCGCCGGTTTTGCTGACGTTGCCCGCGTTGTTGTTGATATCCACGAACTGGGTTGACCCCACATACAGTGTTACCCGCTCAATGGCCCGCGTCGTCAGCACCTGGTTGATTTTGCAGGTGGAGGTAATGGCGGTGCCGGCTTTCTGGAACTTCTCGTTACCCACGGTGAAATACGGCTGTACCGGTACGTCAATCGTCGCTGAGCCACGGACCTGTACATCAATGGTATCCGTGTTGTCAACCCACGGGCCGTTGCCGCGCAGCCGCACCAGTTTGTAATTACCGTCGAAAACGGTGGCCGAAAACGACCCGTCCTGATCGACATAGACCGGAATTTTGGTAAACAGCTGGTAGCCCCGCTGCCATAATTCGAGCTGCACCCCATTTGAGCGTACGCCTATGGGTTGGCTCTGGTACACCACACGGCCATTGATGGTAGCCTTCGGTTCGGTATAGTTATCTTTTTCACACCCCGTCAGCAGGCCCGCAAGCGCCATCAGTGCCGGGAAAATCAAGTGCTGGAATTTCATGACTGGATCAGTGGAATGGGTTTCTGACAATTTTAGGGTTGTTGTTGATTACCGCCTGGTCGATCGACGAGTAGTAGTTGCCCATCTGGAACAACCGCGGTGCCCGGAAGCGCGGAGCGGTCAGTTTCACGAAGACATACTTCCCGTCGCGGGCATCGCCGGGGCGGACAATGCGGTACGGATACAGCGCCGACATCACCGCATCGGGGTTGGTCGGGCTGCCGTTCCAGACCTCGTGGGCAATCCGCCAGCGCATCAGATCCCATACGCGGTGATCTTCAAAAGCCAGCTCGACGCGCCGCTCGTTCTGAATCCGCGCTAAGGTAAGCGCCGTCAGGCTGTTGGGACCGAAACCGGCGCGTTCCCGTACACGGTTGATGTAGGTCAGTGCCTCGGCCGTCTGCCCCAGCTCGAAGGCGGCTTCACCGGCATTCAGCAGTACCTCGCCCAGCCGGAAACGCACCCACCACATGTCGCTCCGGATACCCCGTGTGCTCGACAACGGCGCCGGATCAATGTATTTCCGCAGGTAAAAGCCGGTGTTGGAGACTTCGGTCTGTGACCGCTGCGGCCCCGACGCCCCCGTCAGCAGTCTGCCGTCGGTGTAGGTCGATCCCAGCACATTCGACTCGATGGTCTGATAGCTGTTACTGGCTGCATTCCAGACCATTACACCTGCTTGAATCTGCACTTCCGCACCCTTAAACGACGTGCCCGGATAAATGACCGTGCCATACAGCCGGGCATCCTTATTGGCAAATACATCGCTCAGTTTGTCGTAATAGATAAAATCCCTGTCGTCGGCCGTCCGGGTTTTGAGGGTACCGGCCGTACCGTCGAGGTATTCGTAAGCTTCCACCAGGTTCAGCGTCGGCGTAACGTTCGAGGAACTCAGGTTATCCTCGCGGATGTTCCGGGCAATGTTGTCGTAACTGAATCCGTGGCGCTTGTCCTTGGCCGTCAGGAAGTCCTTGGCCATGATCACCTCCGCGTTGTTGATCTTCTTGGTGATCGCCTCGAAGAAATTTTCGCCGGCGTTCGGGTTCACGCGGTACAGCGAGTAGTTGCCGGTGGTGATGATCTCCTTCGAGGCCGCCAGCGACTTGGTGTAATAATCGGTTGCCCGTGCTGCCGGAATACCAACTTCACCGCCGGGGGTCGTAATCGGAGCACCCATCCGGTTGTTGTATTTGGCAATCGACGCCGCATAGAGCATCGCCCGGCTTTTCAGCGCCAGCGCGGTAAACTTATTCGCCCGCGTGTTGCTGCCGGCATTGCCCAGCTGATCCTTGATCGCATCGAGTTCGCTGGCAATGAAGTCATATACCGCTTCCTCTTTCGCCCGTGGCTGCTGCAACGGGGTCGGGTCGCCGCTGAAGTCATAAATCAACTGCTTCGTAATGAGCGGCACGCCCCCCATCCGCTTCACCAGCTCGAAATACTGATACGCCCGCAGGAAGCGTAGCTCGGCCGAAAACAGCGTTTTCTGGCTGGCAGTCAGCGTGGTGCCGTATTTCTCGATGCTTTCAAGCGCCAGGTTAATGTCGCGGATCAGGCCGTAATCCCACAACCGCCAGCGGTCAAACGGATACGAAACAATGTTGTTCCGCGCATCGTCGTTACCCGACCACATGGCTTCGTCGTAGGCGGCAAACTCTGCCCAACCCACATCAATCTGCGAGTGGGCCGGTAGCCGGTCGTAGTAATTGGCCAGCAAACCGGTGATCATGTTCGGATCGTTCCAGACTTGTTCTTCAAGGATAATGTTCGGCGGCTGCCGTTCGAGCCATTCCTCCTTACAAGCCGTTACGGGTGCGGCCAGGGCCGCTATGATGAGTAATTTCTGAAATTTTTTCATGGAGAATAAAGGGCCTTTCACGTTCATCGTTCCGGAATCGTTTAGAATGTCAGGTTGAAACCGGTGTTAAACAGCCGCTGCTGCGGATACACCAATGCGCCGTTCGACGAAATTTCAGGGTCGATGCCGAGCGATTTCACGTTGTCGAATGAAAACAGGTTGGTCGCATTCACATAGACTTTCATCTGGTTGACACCGAACTTACGCGTGAAGACAACCGGCAGGTTGTAGCCCAGTTCGAGGTTACGGAGCCGCACATAGCGTACGTTGGTTGTCCAGAAATCACTACGACGGCTGAAATTCACGTGGCTGGTGTTGTCTTTCCGGATGGCCGGATACGTGCCTTCCACCCACGGGCTGTCGGCATTGTACGGATCGGCGCGGTGCCAGCGGTCTTCAAACATGTAGTTCGGCGATGTACCGTTGTTCTGGAACGGAATCTTCATTTCCACTTCGCGGCGGAACGATTGCAGGGAGGCGCCCGCAAAGTCGACCTGGAGCGTAAAGCCTTTGTAGCCAAAGTTTAAGCTGCCGCCGAAGCTCAGGTACGGGTTGGCGCCTTCGGCATAACCAATCGGCCGTTCGTCAAGGCCGTTGATGATGCCGTCGCCGTTCACGTCCTTGTAGATAAAGTCGCCCGGCAGCTGGGTCCGGTTGCCCTGTCCGTCGTTGTTAATATCGTAGTTATCAATCTCTTCCTGCGACTTGAAGCGGCCGATTACCTGATAGCCCCAGTTCACGCTTGCCCACCGGTCAACGGCGGAGTTCCGGTATTCGTCCCATGCGTTGCCGAAGCGTGGCTTGTACTGGCTGAGGTTACGCAGCCGGGAGATCGTGGCGTTACCGCTTACTGAGAAATCAATGTCGCGGACTTTGCTGCGGTAGGTCAGTACCCCTTCCAGACCACGGTGTGCGTCCGAGTTCAGGTTTTCGTTCGGTAACGTGTAGCCTACTTCACTAGGCAGCAGCACGTCATAGCGGGCGGCCGGCAGACCGGTCCGGCGGCGCTCAAACACATCAAACTGACCCGACAGTTTTGAATTCAGCAAGGCAAAATCAACCCCGATGTTCGACGAAATGTTGGTCACCCACGACAGGGTTGTGATCGGCAGACCACGCGGCCGTACCCCAATGACGTAGTTCCCGTTGAAAATGGCGCTGCCTTGCAGGAAGTTGTAGCCCGGCAGGTAGCTGAACGGTGCCACAATAAAGCCGTCGTTGATCAGGTCACTACCCGTTTTGCCGTACGAGGCCCGGAGCTTCAGTTCGTTCAGTACCTTGGTGCGGCCCTGCATAAACGGCTCTTCGGTAATCCGCCAGCCCGCCGACACGCCCGGGAAGAAGCCGTAGCGTTTGCCCGGCGCAAACAGGAACGATCCGTCATAACGACCCAGTACCTCAAGCAGATAGCGCTGCTTGTAGTTATAATTCACCCGGCCGATATAGCCCGCCCGCGCCTGTACGTTCCATTCGTCGATCAGCAAGTCCTGGTTGGCAAACGACATCAGCGGAATGTAGTTGTTCGGCGGCACCGTGTGGACCACCAGGTATTTGTTGTCCGAGTCGGTACGTTCGTAAGCTGCCACCGCCGAAATCCCGTGTACGCCAAACTGCTTGTTGTAACTCAGCTGCAACTGGGCAAAGCGGTCGGAGACGTTCCGCTTCCGGCGTTCGCGCCACGGATTCTGGTTACCACCGCCCGGCACCAGGTTGTAGGCATCGTTTTTGGCGTCGTAGGTATAGGCGTTGTAGGTGTATTCGAACCCGTCGAAATCGAAGTTGGTGAAGTTATACGAATACGTCGCCTTGGCGCTCAGCCCGAAATCGAAGTCATACTGGGCGTAGAAGTTGCCCTTGGCCGCCCGCCAGATTTCGTCGATATAGCCCGTTACTTCCTTCTTGTAAGTCGCAGGGTTTACGTTTACGTTGTGGGTCTGGTTGATGTATTTCGGGTTATCGTTGGCATACGGGCGCTCCGTCGGCCACATTGAGAAAATACTCAGGAACGGGTTGAAGTAATCGTCAAGGCCCGGCACCCCGACCTGAAAACGATCTTCCAGACGACCGCTGATCTGAGTGCCGACCCGCAGGCGTTTCGACAGACCGGCATCAATGTTTGCCTGGAAGTTGGTCCGGTTAAAGTTATAATCGCGGATCAAAGCGTCCTGATTCAGGTGGCTCACCGAGAAATAGTAGTTTACACTCTCCGAACCACCCGACGCACTGGCATTCAGGTAATACTGCGGTACGTTCGGCCGCATAACCATGTCGTAATAGTCAAAGCTCTGGAAGCCTTTTTCGGTATTGGCCTGCCACTTTGCCAGCTCTTCCGACGTGATGGTCGGCGTAATGCCCCGGTTCTGATCCGATTCGACCAGCGCCCGCACGTGCTGATAGGCATTCGCCGGGCGCGGATAGCGGGTAAAGTTCTGTAAGCCATAATAGCCCGACAGGTTGATCGACGTTTTCTGGCCGGCCTTACCTTTTTTGGTTGTTACAAGCACAACCCCGTTGGCCGCCCGAAGTCCGTAGATCGCCGCCGAGGCATCTTTCAGAATCGAAATACTTTCAATATCATTGATCCCTAGGTTGTTAAACTGCCCGGCATCGGCTGTAATACCGTCGATAACGAACAGCGGTGTACCCATGTTCCGGATCTGGATACTGGTTGACCCGCCCGGACGCGCATCGGCCTGACGGGCAGTAATCCCCTGCACCCGGCCGACCAGCGCACCCGATGTGGTTGCGGCCGGTGTCCGGATAATATCATCGGCTTTTACATTGCCGACCGCACCGGTCACCGTTCCCCGCGACTGCGTACCGTAACCTACCACCACAACCTCTTCGAGTGTCTGATTGTCAGCCACGAGCGTTACGGCAATCCGCGCATTCGCACCAACAACCACCTCTTTCGACGTGTAGCCCACAAAGCTGAACACCAGAATCGCATTCTGGTCCGGCACACTCATCCGGAACGCGCCGGTAGCATCGGTCGTCACCCCTTTGGTTGTGCCTTTGATCACTACGTTAACGCCCGGCAGGCCGTCGCCTTTTTCGTCGGTTACCGTACCCGTCACCTGAATATCCGCCGCCGACGCAACATCCGGCGAACGCATAGCCAGCGAATTCATGGTCAAGGTGCTGCCCGCCGGCGCCGGTTCGGTCGTCAGCGGTGCCGGGAGGGTATTGGCCAGGGCAGCCATGGGTGCGGCCTTCGTTTGTTTGCGGAAAACCAGGAACGTCTGGTCGCTTACCTGCTTTACCTGCAGGCCGTACGGCTCAACCAGACTGGCCAGCCGGCGGGATAATTTACCGGTAGCCGTCAGCGATTGCCCCAGAACGGTAAGCCCCTGAACGGTCGTTTCTTCAAACAGAATACTCACACGATGTTGCCGGCTCAGGTCGGTCAGCACATCTTTCAACTGCCGCGCCGACGTACCGGACGACTGTATCAGTGCCACGGGTTTGGCCTGCTGCCGGGCCAGTACTACCCGAGGTGACATAAGCGTAAGGCAGCAGGAAAACCACAGTAGAAACAAAAAGGTCCCTGGTAAGAAAGGTTGGTGCATAGGAGAAGTTAAATTAAAGGGTAAGTGTTCGTAATTCGATATGGTCGTTGGTTCTCGTAATTTTCACATTGAGTAATTCCGATAAGCTCTGCAACAGCTGATCAGCCTTTGTTGCCTTGAAATTGCCGGCAATACGCCGTCGGGCCAGTCCGGATTCAGAAATAACTACCTGAACGCCAAATACTTCATCAATCTGCTGCACCACTTCCGACAAGGATGTATTGTCGAAATAGAACCAGTGATCCTGCCAGGCGAGATACGACTGTGCCGGTGCGGTTTCCGTCAGCTTACCGTGACCGTCCGCATCGACCGTAAAGAGGTTACCAGGCTTCATGTAGAGCTGTTTCCCCTGTGGCAAGTCCAGTTTAATGCTTCCTTTATGGAGGAATACGTGCTGTCCGCGGTTACGGGCGTAAGCCACGAATTCGGTTCCGAGCACTTCGATCTGCACACCCCGTCCCATGTCTACCACAAACCGCTGGTGATCAGGTAGGTGAGCCACCTTGAACACCGCTTCGCCCGTCAGTCTGACCAGCCGGCGGCCCTCACCGAAGCCAAAGCGCGGCACCTGTAGTACCGAATTGGCATTCAGCGTTACGGTTGAGCCGTCAGGCAGCCGGTGCGTGGCGGTTTCACTGAATCCGGTGCGGTAGGTACTGTAGCGCCACTGATCCTGATAAATCAGTCCGCCTCCGGTTGCCAGCAGAATAATCGAAGCGGCAATACTCCACCAGAACCACCGCTGAAACCGGAACGGGCTTTCCGGCGGATCGTACAAGGCCCTGACCCGGCGGGTCCGTTCGCCGTTCAGCTCCTGTCTGTATTGCGTCAGGGCTTCGTCGAGCGGCGGAAAGAACTGCATGTGGCGCGTTTCCCACTCATCGAGATACTGGTAGTACAGTTCTTCATTGGCCGGTATCATCAGCCAGTCTTCAATCAGTTTGCGTTGCAGGGGCGTGGCCTTGCCGTCGAAGAAGTCAAAAAGGATGTCTTTAGGTAGCGGTGTCATTATCATCAGGTTGTTTTGCGGTGTATGGTCTTGAGATCGTGAAAATCCCGCCGCGTTTACAGAATAGATAAGATCACCAGCCCGGACAATCCCAGAAACCAGTCGTTTTTCAGTTCGGCACGGAGGCGGGTCAGCGCCCGGCTGACCAGTGCTTCTACAGCCTTGGTGCCGATCTGCATTTCTTCAGCGATTTCCGTGTATTTTTTGCCCTCAATCCGTTTCAGCAGAAAGGCCCGCTGACACTGGGCCGGCAGTTGCTGGATAGCGTGTTCAATCTTCTGGTGCAGTTCGGAGTACTGCAATACTTCGTCGGGTTTCAGCGTCGGATCGACGGGCATATCCTCAATGGCGTCCATCGAATCAGTACGTTTGAACTGCCAGGCGAGGTAATTATAGGCCCGGTTCCGGACAGCGCGGTAGAGATATGCCCGGTAGGAGGTGCTGATGTCATCGAACACCCTGCTGTACCAGAAGTTAGCAAACAGCTCAGCCACAATGTCTTCAGCGACTTCCTTCGAATAAACAAACCGGATGGCGTGGTTACAGAGGTTGGTGTAGTACCGGCGGAACAGGAGTTCACAGCCTTTGCGCGGATCGCTGGCAAACGCCTGCCGGAGTACCAGCTCATCGTCCATGACTAAAGCTTCCTTACAAACAGAGGTTCTGAACACAGACGACTGCGTTTTTTCCTGCGAATGCGTTGAGTAAGAAGCGCTCATATAAAATTGTGTTTTTCACCTACAATCGTTGTACTCATCATAGACAAGTAAAGTAAGCGAATCCCTATACTCGCAGGTTAAAAAAACGACCTTTTTTTCTCTATTTTATCATGTTTTTTTGCCGATTAAGCGTATTTTGATCAATATATAGCCGGTTTTACCTGAATGATTAAATCCTCATTAAAGAAATTGCGGCGATAGTCAGTGCATTTTTAATCAGTGTTATTATGCATGCAGGCTGACATAATTGTAGAGCCGCAACATCTTGCGGCTCGGGGCGGTTGAAGTAGCCAGTCAGCTAACGATGGGGTTTTAACAAAATGGAAAATGAATTGCTGACGTAATTGTAGAGCCGCAACATCTTGCGGCTCGGGCGGTTGAAGTACCCTGTCAGCTGACGATGGGGTTTTAAGAAGAATAGATGTGGATAGCCGGCGCGATATGGCTGGCGCATGCGAAACCGCAACATCTTGCGGCGCTACAGGGCCAAGCCGAAGCAGGACCGGAAAACGGCCTGTACATGCCGCCGGATGCCCGGATCAGGGCCAATGAGGTAGCCTGCCCCGAACGAAAAGTTGTAATCAAACCATTTTGTCCGGCGGCTGTGCTGCCCGATCTGTACCGTAATCAGCTGGTTGTAGTGCTTCAGGTTGGTCTGCCAGCGTTCTCCGGTATTCAGCCGGGTAGCCGTGATCCGGTCATGGATAGTCGTTACCAGTAAGGCTGAGATGTAGGTCTGGCGTAAGAAGTTATTCGCGGACTTACCCTTCCGGATCATCCGCATAATGGACGGATACCAGACAATGCCGCCAACGCCGTCAAGGCTGTAACCCTTGTATGAAAAGCCGTTTTTCCGGCCACCGGCAAACCCGGCCTGTACGGTCCCGAGCAGTGCCCATGCCGGATGCACCTTATGCTCGACACCGGTTTCCAGCCCATACCAGCTGGTTTGCTCCTGCTCCGGCAACCTGTTTGTTGCAAAGACGGGATGGAGGCTATCTGTGAACCGCAGCACAAACAGTGTCCGTTCTTCACGGCTACGGCTGTACAATTCGTCAATAGCCGTTTTTTCGGCTTTTGCACGCTTAGGATCCGTTTTCGCCGGGACAGCCACTGTCTCCTGTGTATACTCCACCCGAACAGTGTCCGGTACGGTCTGTGCCTGCAAAGGCACCAGGCTGCCCGTCATTACGATAAAAAGCGCAAGAGTAACGATGGTTTTCATACGATCAGATTAGTAGTTAGGGTTCAAGTTTCAGCGTAGCGATATCCGTTTATTTCCCCGTTGACGCATTAGTATCCGAAAGCGACTGGATGATCACCGGAGCATAGTCGCTGTCAATCTTTATCAGAGGTTTGCGGCCGGAAACCGGCCAGTCGAAGCGCTGCTGCACGCCCTTTTTCTTCAGAAACTCCCTGAAGCCGTCAGGCACCTGTACTGTGCTGTAAGCCGACTGAACCACATACTGGTACTCCTCGGTCCGCTTCGGAATAACCATGATTTCCGTTCCGGCCGCGTCAACCTGCAAGCCGTCCAGCGTGGCGGCGTTCGGCCAGATCACCAGCTTACCGTATTTACAGTACAGCTTCACGGTGCCGCCCAGCCCGCGCAGACTGACTTCGGCCTTCTGCGTTTTTCCCGTCAGGACGGCATTCACCTGCCGCCCGTCGATGTCGGCGTACTCCGACGCAATGGTCAGCCGGCCACCGACCTCCTCCAGCGTCAACCGGCCAAATTCCAGGTTTACCGACCCCTCACCTGCCCAATCGGTCAGGCTGATGTCGCCGAATGCATCATTGATCGTCAGTTGCGAACGGGCCGGCACATTTACTTCGAAAACGGCCTTCAGCTGGCTTTTAAGCTTGCCGGCCGCCTGCGGAATCACGAAGCGGTTGGCCAGATCCAGCCCGGTACCGGTCGCCTGCAACGTGTACTGGTGATAGGCCAGCTCCCGCTCAGCCACCGCCCGGTCCGGGTGTTTGGCAATAAGCCGGAGCCGGATACTCACTACCGGCCGGTTCCAGCCCCGTACGATCACATCAGCCTTCTGTGCCATCAGCCGGATGGGTTGTCCGTCGGCATAAGGCAGCTCCTTTTCAATGGTTTTCGTCACGACCTGTACCTGCGTCTGCGCCAGCGTTCCTGACCACATGCAGACCAGTAACCACAAGAGCCACCTGCCCGAATACCTGCCTGTTCTCATATCCGTAGTTCGCGTACGAGCTGCTTTGTCACCTCAGCACGCTCATTTTCAATTTTTATCTGTGCCTGTACCAGCGCCGGATCGTTACCGAAAACCGACAGTTTTTCCTCGATTTTCACCTTCCGGTCGTTCAGATCGTCCAGCCGGCCTTTCAGTTCTTTTACCTCCGGGCGGCTACAGGCAGCCACTTCCTGCCGGCAATGCTGCTCAACAAATGTCATGAAGTGGTCATCGGCCGCTGCCTGGTCAGATTGCTGCCATGTCGTTACCGCCGTTTCTGTTGACCAGGCAACCGTTATGTGCTCATCCGGCTTCGGCAGATTCTGCCACCAGAGCCAGCCCGCCAGTAAGCCGGCTACAGACGCCGCTCCCAACCACCTTGCAGCCACAGACCAGCCAATCTGCCGTACCGGTGTTTCGCCGGCGGCACCGCTTTCCCCCTCTTGCATCCGTGCCTCCAGCTGTGCCCATACATCGCCGGGGTCATGTTCGGGCAGCTGGCTCAGCAACCGGTCAAGCCGGTCTTCGTGGGTAAGGTCAGCCTCAATGCGGGCCCAGAGGTCAGGGCGCGGGTCATGTTCGGGTAATTGATTCATGATCGTTGAAGCCGTTTTTTCAGCAATTTTTTCGCATAACTAACCTGTGATTTCGACGTCCCCTCCGAAATCTGAAGCATATCCGAGACCTCACGGTGGCTATAGCCTTCTACTTCAATCAGCAGAAACACCGTCCGTGCACCTGCCGGAAGTGCCAGAATAGCGCCCTCCAGCTCCTGCCCCGTCAGCGTATCCAGCTCCGGTACCGGCTGATCATGCAGCGATTCGTCAAGGCTGATGAACCGGCCTTCGAACTGCTGTTTGCGCAGCGCGTGCCGTACCACAATCGTTTTCATCCATGCCCCCGGCGTCGACTGGTACCGAAACGTATTGAGATTGCGGAAAATGTCTACAAACGCATCCTGTAAGGCATCGTTGGCATGGTCATAATCGTTCAGCAGCCTGAATGCCGTTGAAAACATAGCCCGTTTGTACCGCTCAAACAACGTCCGCTGCGCCGTCCGGCGGATCGGCAGCTCCGGGCTCAGACAGCCTTCGATCAGGTCGCGTTCGGATATGTCGGGAGAGGTCGCCAAGCGAAACATTCGGTGGTTAGATGAATTACACCCTAAAGTGCACCGGCAAACCCGAAAAGTTGGAAAGGGGCAAAAAAAAATCCTGACCGGCTGATCAGGATTTTCTTCTGTATTGATGAATCGGTTGATTAACTGCGTGATACGGCTGGCGCATGCGGAGCCGCAAGATGGTGCGGCTCTACAGGTGGACGCTGATCAGCTGGCCTTTTTCGGCTTCGGTCACAATCAGCTGGTGCCCGTCCGGCGTAAAAGTCAGGTTAGTTGGGTTCTCGCCGGGAACGCTGATTTCATTGACCGGCACTCCCTCCTGATCGAACACCTGAATCCGGCTGCCGCCATATACGGCTGCATACAGATTGCCGTCAGGACCTACAGCCAGCCCGTCAGGACCAAATCCTTTGTCGCCGGTTTCAGCCCACACACGGATGTTTTCCCACGTCAGGCTGACGGCGTCCCACTGACCGCACCAGATGCGTTTCCGGTGCGTTTCGGCAATGAGCAGACCATCGGTCTCCGGCAACATGGCCAGCCCGTTGGGGTAGCGCAGCCCTTCCGTAATCATATCCACTGCTCCTTTAGTCGTCAGTACACCCACATAGCCGTGCACATCATCGTCGGACGGGCCGGGGCAACTGAACAGTAAATTGCCGTATTTATCAAAAATAAGGTCGTTGGGCATATTCAGCGGTTCCCCGTGAATCTGATCCAGCACGGTTTCCACCTGCCGGTTGTCGGGATGAATCCGCCGGATCGCGTTTTTCCCCGAGTCGCAGAAATAAAGCCACCCATCGGGGCCTTTGGTTAATCCGTTAGGCTTACCGCCCACCCGTATTCGTTCGGTCGTTCCATCAGCATGACGGCAGAACAGGCTCTCGCCCTCCTGCTCTACGCACCAGAGGCGGCCGGCATCGTCAAATGCAGGGCCCTCCGGAAACCGCAGATCCGTCACAAGTATTGTTGTTTCCATGTTCATTAGTTGAGTAGATTACAACACGTTAATACGTGCTTCTTTTCATTAAGTCAGTTTTATGCCCGTTTGTTTAGTAAACCGCTCATTTATTGGCCTCCCGCCCATTACTTTTGCAATCTGTTGAGCCGACTCCCGACGGGAGTGATAATGTGCAAACCGAATCATTCATTAATCCCGCGAAGGCCGGACTGACTACGCGTCCCGGACTACGCGTCCCGCTCATTCACTCATTCGCTCTATCACTCATTAGTACCATGACAAGCATACGCACAGTAACGGCCTGCCTGGAAGCCTGGGCTCCGCTGGCCTATCAGGAATCATACGACAACGCCGGACTCATCGTCGGCGATCCGTCAACACCCGTCACCGGCGTGCTGGTTACGCTCGACGCGACCGAGGCCGTTATCGACGAAGCCATTGCCCGTGGCTGTAACCTGGTGGTCGCTCACCACCCCATTGTCTTTAAGGGCCTTAAGAAATTTAACGGCCGCACTTACGTGGAGCGGACCGTGATTAAGGCAATTAAAAACGACGTGGCGATCTATGCATCCCATACTAATCTAGATAACGTAACAGGCGGTGTAAATTTTAAAATTGCCCAAAAAATAAGCCTGCGGGATACACGCATTCTGTCGCCCAAAGCCCAGACGCTGACCAAGCTCTCGGTGTATATTCCGGTCGGCGACACAGAAGCCTTATTACAAGCCCTGTACTCGGCCGGAGCCGGTCAGATCGGTAATTACGAACACTGCTCGTTCCGCGTCGAAGGCACCGGTACGTTTAAGCCTCTGGACGGTGCCAATCCGGTAATTGGTCAGGTCGGCACCGACGAAGCGGTCCGCGAACACAAGGTCGAAGTCATTTTTCCGTCGCACCTCGAAGGAGCGATTGTGTCGGCCATGAAAAAAGCGCACCCATACGAAGAAGTTGCCCACGATTTGTACCCGGTACTGAATGTTAACGGCGAGGTTGGTTCGGGCGCCATCGGCGAGTTGCCGGAGGCCATGAGCGGTCCCGATTTTCTGGCTTATCTGAAGCAGCAGATGCAGGTTACGGTGATCCGGCATACAGCCCTGCCCGCTAAACCTATCCGCCGCGTGGCCGTTTGCGGGGGTGCCGGGGGATTTCTGTTGCCCAACGCCATCCGGGCCGGCGCCGACGTGCTGGTGACCGCTGACTACAAGTACCACGAATTTTTCGACGCCGATCAGCAAATTATGATCTGCGACATTGGCCATTACGAAAGTGAAGTCTTCACAAAGGAGCTGATTCAGCACTATTTATCAAAACATTTCACTAATTTTGCGGTAATTTTGTCTGAAACGGTGACTAACCCAATTCAGTACTATTTTTAGCGGGTTATGGTTGCTGCCAAACTATTTACGGATAGCCAGGTGTTCAGTATTCATAATGCCTTTTACATTAAAATATATTCGCTCGAATGGAACTAACAATTGCGCAAAAACTGGATGCTCTTCTCAAACTACAAACGATTGACTCTTCCCTCGATGATCTGATTAAAATCCGTGGTAGCCTGCCTGAAGAAGTTCGGGATCTGGAAGACGAAATCGCCGGTTTTGAAACGCGAATTGGTAAGTTTAACGACGAAATCAGCACGCTGAACGACGAAATCGAACGCAACCGGTTGTCGAAAAAAGACGCCGAACGCCTGATTAATCGCTATAAAGACCAGCAGATGAACGTACGGAACAACCGTGAGTACGATGCCATCTCCAAAGAAATCGAACTGCAATCGCTCGAAATCGAACTGGCCGACAAACGCATTAAGGAAGCGCTGTTCCGTATTGCCGGGAAAGAAGATGAGATCAAGGGGACACAAGGCGCCCTGAATGAGCGGAAGGAAGACCTGCGCGTGAAAAAACAGGAGTTGGATCAGATTCTGGCCGAAAGCGAAGAAGAAGAAAAACGCCTGAAAGTTGACCGCGACGAACAAGCTACGCACATCGAAGAACGTCTGCTGAAGTCGTATACCAAAATCCGGGGTAATGCCCTGAACGGTCTGGCTGTCGTAACCGTAAAACGCGGTGCGTGCGGTGGCTGCTTCAACGTGGTTCCGCCACAGCGTCAGGCTGACATCAAAGACAAGAAAAAAATCATCGTGTGCGAACACTGCGGCCGCGTTCTGGCCGACGTGGAAGGCGCACCTGAGCCAGCCGTAACCGGTCGCCGGTAATGGCGGATTGCCCTTTGCACGCCCCGTCTGATCCTGTCAGGCGGGGCTTTTTTTGTTTTTGTCATAAATTGTGAGCCATGTACACGCGTGTTCTGTTCATACTTCTCTTAGGACTGACCGGTACGCAACGCGCCGGTGCGCAGCCGTATGGCTGGACGGCAGGCCATCAGCAGGCCTACGCTGACCTGTCGAAGCTGAAGCTACAACCGGCCCGGCAGCGGCTTGCTGCCGAAAACGGCCGGAGCGGCATCACGATCTGGCTCACCGACTATGCCGACATGCTCGCCCTGCTTATCAATGACGATGAACAGGCCTTCGGTCAGCTGGCCGGCCTGGAAGCACAACGGCTCGATCAGCTCCGCGCCTTGCCGGACGACACACCCTATGCCCGCGTGCTTCAGGCAGAGGTCAGGCTGCACTGGGCCTTTGTTAAACTGAAGTTCGGTCATGAAATCAGCGCGGGTTGGGACATTATCAAAGCGTTCCGGCTTCTGACCGAGAATCAGAAAAAATACCCGTCGTTTCTGCCGACATACAAAGCCCTCGGCCTGCTGCATATCCTGTTCGGCTCGGTACCCGACAACTACACCTGGATGACCGGCATGCTCGGGCTTCGGGGCGACATCCGCCTTGGCCTTCAGGAACTCGAACGCGCTCAGCACGATCCGCTGCTGAAAAACGAAGCCTACCTGCTCGAACTACTGGCCCGATCGTATGTACTCACCATGTCGCCGGCCGACAGTCAGCAACTATCGCCCTGGGTTGCCAGCCAGCCGGATAACCTGCTCGTCCATTATTTCGGGGCCACCATGGAAATCAAAAACGGGCATAGCGAGCAGGCGCTGGCTTACCTGAACAGCCGCCCGACCGGTCCCGACTACCTGCCGATGCCCGTCCTGAACAGCATCCTGGGCGATATTTACCTGCAACAAGCCCAATACGATAAGGCACAGGCTGCCTTTCAGCGCTTTTTAAGCACATACAAGGGCCGGAGCTTTCTGAAAGATGCGTATTACAAGCTGTTTCTGAGTTTGTGGCTCGACAATGAGGATGCAAAAGCCCTGCCTTACCTGCAAAAAGTACGGACAGTGGGCAAAACGGTGGCCGAAACGGATAAAGTGGCGCAGAAGTTTGCGGAGAATTTCGCGAAGAACGTACCCTCAGCGAATCAGAAGGTTTTGATGAAGGCGCGGCTGGCGTTCGACGGCGGATTTCTGGACGACGCGCTGGTGCATCTGAAAGGCTTTAGTGAGGCCCGTTTCGGGTCAACGGCCGACAAGGCAGAATACAACTACCGGCTTGGCCGCATCCGGCAAAAGCGGGGGGAACCAGCGATCGCCATTCCGTTGTTTGAGCGCGCTATTGCCCTCAGCGAGGCGGAGCAACTCTCCATTGGCGCCACCTCGGCCCTGCAACTCGGCTATCTCTACCAGCAGCAGAAAAACAAGGCCAGGGCACGGCAGTATTTTGAAAAAGCACTCAGCTACAAGAAGCACGAGTATAAAAACAGCATCGATAACAAGGCCAGAGCTGCCCTGAACGGGTTAGGCGATTGATCGGGAGACTATGGTCCGCCGGTCAATCGCCCGATCTATATGCCTGATACGTTACAGACTCAGCAGGTCCTTGAACCGGATGGCCTGACGGCGGCTGATTTCAATTTTATCGCCTCCCCGCAGGGTCACCAGCAACCCGCCGCTGAACCACGGCTCGATTTTATCGATCCATTGCAGATTGATGATGTGTTTGCGGTTCGCGCGGAAAAACGTAGCCGGATCCAGCCGGTCTTCGAGCGCATTCAGTGATTTGAGAACGAGCGGTTTCTGATCATCGAAATACAACCGGACATAGTTGCCCATCGACTCAAACAACCGCACTTTACCCAGCTTCACAAACCAGCATTTTTCACCGTCCTTGACAAAAACCTGATCGTTTTCGCCCAGGATTTTGGTCGAGATGTCTTTTTGTGCCCGTTCCGGTTCATTGCGGTGATGGTGCTCCTCTTCTACCCGGTGAATGGCTTCCGTCAGGCGGTTGAGTTCAACCGGTTTCAGCAGGTAATCGAGCGCGTTAAACTCAAACGCCTTGATCGCGTACTCATCGTAGGCAGTAGTAAAAATCACATCCGGCGCTTTGCCTTCGATGGACTGCAGGAGTTCGAAGCCGTTTTTGCCCGGCATCTGAATGTCCAGAAAGAGCAAATCCGGTTGCAGATCGTCAATCATGGGCAGTGCCTCATCCGCATTGGCGGCTTCACCGATGATCTCTATTTTCGGAAAATTCTCCAGCAATCGGCGCAGTTCGGCGCGTGCCAACCGCTCGTCGTCTACAAGAAGGGTCTTCATTAATATTGTATCAAATTGCTAACTCATTACTTTATCGGCCTTCCGGAAGATGCTGTCCGACTGCATCGGCATCGTTACCTCCGCACATACCACATCGTCGCCTTCCTGATAAATGTCAAATTTGGCCGGACTGCCATAGAGCAGTTCCAGCCGCTGGGCCGTGTTTTTCAGACCAAAACCACCTGACTCTTCCTTGTCGCCTAGTTTGCCGGTGTTCCGGATCCGGATGTGCAGCTTCGAATCACCTTTGTCGGTTTCATCGAGCCGCGAAGTCAGCTCAACAAACCCGCCGCCCATTACCTTCGAGACTCCGTGCTTGATCGCGTTTTCGACCAGTGTCTGGAGCATCATCGGCGGTACCTGCCAGTACAGCGTACGCGGATCGAGATCAATGTGGGCTTTCAGCCGGTCTTCGTACCGGACTTTTTCAAGGGCCAGATAGTCCTCTACGGTTTTGATTTCCTCGCGCAGTTCGACGGTTTTCCGGCGGTCGGCCAGCAGCGAATTACGGAGAATGTTCGATAGCTGTGTGATGCCCTGCTGGGCCTTCGACGGGTCTTCGTAGACCAGCGCCCGGATGCTGTTCAAAGCATTAAACACAAAATGCGGGTTCAGCTGCGACCGGAGTACTTTAGCTTCTGTCTCCCGGATCGAGGATTTGAGCAGTATCTTTTCAATTTCTGCATCACGGCTTTGTTCCACATAATGATAAGCCGTGTAGGTCAGCACCCAGGTCAGCATAACCTTGCCCCAGCTCAGCATATAAGCCAGAAAGGCCGATGTATTGTTCAGAATCATGTCCGGCAGCAGTTGCTTGTCAACCGGAAAATTTACTACCGTCATTACCAGTGCCAGTACCAGCACCGAAGCCAGCACCCGTGGGGCCAGCCGGAAGAAAGGCAATTGCACCCAGTTCCAGCGCCGGATAGTCAGGCGGTAGAGGTGCGTCAGTGTTATACCCAGCACAATGTTTGCAATGGCCAGGTAGAACATGTCAGGGTCGAAGCCTTCCTCCAGCCAATAGACGAAATACTCCACAGTAATGAGGAGCGTCCAGCCGAAGATCTGGCAAAACCAATATAGTTGTTGTTTTGAGTATCCCATTCGTCACTTCTACTCATAGTGAGTAGTTAGCGAATATACGGGATTTTGCGAAAGATTGCTGTCTGTTATACACCAGCGGGAAAATACGGTGAACAAACCGGGCATGGCCGGGAGCAGTGGTTGCTGCTCCCGCATTCCCTAGGCTATGGCTAATGTCAGCAGGTGGGTGCTGTCGTTGTTGAGGTCAATCGTAAACTGTTTCGTTTCGTAGTCGTACCGCAGCTTGTACAGGCACAGGTTGCTGTGTTCGAAGTGATCCATATTGGCGAGCGGCAGCTCCATCAGCCATGACAGCAAAATCCGCATGGCGCGGCCGTGCATGGCCACCAGAATGGTTTCTTCTTCGGGACGTGACAGGATCAGGTCGATCACCACTTTCTGGCGGTCGCGAACCTGCTCGGGGCTTTCACCACCATCGGTCGTCAGCGAGGTTTCGCCGGCGTTCCAGCGTTCGATCAGGTCACGGTAATATTCGTTATCAAAGTTATTCGGCACTTTGCCTTCCATAACGCCCCAGCTAATCTCATTGAGTCCTTCGTACTTTTCATACGGCAGGCCCAGTTCAATAAACGACTTGACGGTCTGGAATGTCCTTTTCAGGGCTGAGATGTAGATTTTGTCAAATGCAACGTGTTGATAGGCCTGAAAAAAAGCGGCTGCCTGTGCGCGGCCCATATCATTCAGGTCGGCGTCCACGCCGCTTCCCTGCACAACTCCCCGACGGTTGTAGTCGGTTTCTCCGTGTCGGATTAAAAATATGGTTTTTGATTTCAAGCGCTTAGCTTTGCTTTTAAGATTTGTTGGATGATCTTGCCTTACCGTAAGCGGGCTTCGGGTTACCAAAGCAGCCGCAAAAATACACAAAAAAGACAGAAACGAGAAGTTAAGCCTGAATACAAGCTTGAAAACCACTTATTTCAGATGAAAGCAACGGCTACCATTGAGCAATTAAATGCCATCAACAGCAATACGATCGGAGCACACCTGGGCATTGAATTTACCGAAATCGGCGAGGGCTATATTGTGGCACGGATGCCCGTCGATCAGCGTACGCATCAGCCTATGGGCCTTTTACACGGCGGTGCATCGGTCGTACTGGCCGAGACCCTGGGTAGTGTGGCTTCATTTGTGATGATTGACGACCATACAAACTATCATGCCGTCGGGCTGGAGATCAACGCCAACCACCTCCGCGGCGTACGCAGCGGCTGGGTCTACGGACGGGTAACGCCAATCCATGTCGGCAAAACCACCCATGTCTGGGATATCCGGATTACCGACGAACAAGGCAAGGCTGTTTGCGTCAGCCGGCTGACCTGCGCCGTGATTGCCGCCCGGCATTAGCTTTTTTCGGAAGTTCAGTGACTTTTTTGTTTTACAAACTGTTATTTGATTAACCGTAACAGTATAGGCGGTTCATGGTTCATGCACGTCACAACACACGATATTTTTACGCGTACCCAGTGGCCAACACCCGACCAATTGTGGCAGACAGCCCGGTTGTCCGGCTTTCCGGCGGCTATCTGGCGCTTACCGAACGCAGATGAAAAGCACCTGATTCTCCAGACAGAATCAGCGCTGACCGAAGCTCCCGTCGATTTCGACGAATTGTCTTCCGGGTTTGTTCTGAGCCGGTTCGACAATTTTGATCACGGGAATGATGCGCCGTTTAAGGCCTTATTTTTACGGGCCGATATACACTTTTCCGCCACGGCGGCCGGCGGCGCGGACTGGCAACCGGCCAATGAGGCCAGTGCGTCGTGGTGGTCGGCACAGGATGGCTCCGTTGCGGCCCGACAGCCAGCGGTAAGTGATCTGAGTGCGTTTACGATCGACGATAACACCACCGAACAGGCACGTTTTGAGGAAATTGTGGCCGAAGCAGTCAGGAAAATGAAGCAAGGGACGTTCCGGAAAGTCGTGGCGTCAAAGACAAAAACGATTACGTTTGCCGAAAGCCCCGATGTGCTGCGTCTGTTCGACCGGCTGTGTCAGGCCTATCCGACGGCGTTTATTTCGGCGGTCTGGCTACCGGAGCATCAGCAAATCTGGATCAGCGCCACACCGGAACGGCTTGTAAGCGTTGACCGGGACGGATTTTTCCGGACGGTTTCGCTGGCAGGTACCCAATCGGCCTTTCACCCCGACGGCACAGTGAAGCGTACCGCAGAGGCGCTCTGGTCGCAGAAAGAGATTGAAGAGCAGGCACTGGTTAGCCGCTATATCATTGAGTGTTTTAAGAAAATCCGGCTGCGGGAATACC
>NZ_CAMFHL010000059.1 GCF_945952095.1 uncultured Arsenicibacter sp.
TACCGGGAGTCACCGTATTACTAAAAGGGACCAGTAACGGTACTACTACGGATGCGACCGGTACATTCCGGCTTTCAGTCTCCGGACGGAATGCAACACTGGTGGTTTCGTATGTTGGCTACGTTACTCAGGAAATTCCCCTTACCAACCAGACGGCCATTGATATAAGCCTTGTGCCGGACAATAAAACACTCAATGAGATTGTTGTCGTGGGCTACGGTACGCAGCAGAAGAAAGACCTGACCGGTTCGGTGGTATCCGTTGCGGCAAAGGATATCCAGCGGCTTCCTGTTTCACGGCTTGATCAGGCATTGCAGGGACAGGTGGCCGGATTGCAGATATCAACGACAACCGGAGCGCCGGGCGGCAATGCCAGCATTCTGGTTCGCGGTATCGGTTCTGTTTCGGGTGGCGTCGAACCGCTGATCGTAGTCGATGGCTTTCCGGGCCTTAGCAGCCTGAATGCAATCAACTCGGGTGATATTGAGTCGATTGAGGTGTTGAAAGATGCCTCAGCAACGGCTATTTATGGCTCACGGGGGTCAAACGGTGTTATCATCGTGACAACTAAAAAAGGGAAAGCCGGTCAGAGCAGTATCACCTTTGACACCTACGCCGGTTTTCAGGAGCCGACCAAGCTGCTTAAATTGATGAATGCAAAGCAGTTTGCCCAATATGCGATTGACGCCCGGAATAACGGCTGGCTTGAAAACGGCGGACCAAATGCCAAAATCACCGACCCTAACAGCGTACGCCAGAACTCGTACCGGATTCCGGTGTCGTGGCAAGACCCCAACAACCTGGCTTACGACACCGACTGGCAGAAGCAGATATTCCGGTCTGCACCTATCCGTAACTATCAGCTATCGGCTACCGGCGGAACCGAAAAAATGCGTTATGCGCTCTCCGGCGGTTATTTTGATCAAAGCGGTATCCTGATCAATACCGGTTTCAAACGGTTTACGGCGCGGCTGAACGCCGAAGGTAACCCCGTTAAGCGGCTGCGGATCGGCATGAGCCTGGCACCAACCTATTCCAACGCTCAGGATGTTCCGTCAACCGGGCACTTCGGCGATCTGAACGTTATCAATTCTGCCTGGACAATGCCGCCAATGCTTCCGGTCTACAATGCAGACGGATCGTATGCCAATACCTTTGATCTGGTGAATGAAGGTGCCGCTGCGGTTCAGAACCCGGTAAAGATTGCCAACGAGCTGAAATCGTTTAACTCACAGTTTCTGTTTCAGGGTAACGCTTTCGGTGAATACGAAATACTGGACGGTTTAAAACTGAAAGTGAGCGTCGGAACGGTATTGACTTATGCCAAATCCAGCTCCTTCCGGCCGTCTACCCTGTCGGCCAGCGCCCCGACGGCCCCCGCCAGCGCAAACAGCAACATGAGCGAAGGCATCAACTGGCTTAATGAAAACACACTTAATTATCGCCGGAGCTTTGGCATGCATAGCATTGATGCCCTGGCCGGTTTTACCGCTCAGAAGGCAACGTCAACGGCGAACTCTAATTCGGCAACAAACTTTCCGGATGATCTGATTCCAAACGTCGGCGGCGGACAGGTGACGGGCGGAAACTATACCATTGGCCAGTGGAGCTTATTATCCTATCTGGGCCGTATAAACTATGCGTATAATGACCGCTATCTCCTGACGGCTACCATCCGTTCCGATGGTTCATCGCGCTTCGGGGCCAATAACCGGTGGGGTACGTTCCCTTCTTTTTCAGCCGGCTACCGGATTTCTGAAGAGAACTTCCTCAAAAACAGCCGCATCGTGAGCGATCTGAAGCTGCGGGTGAGTTACGGTTTTTCCGGCAACAATGATATCGGTAACTACCGCGCCATCGGCCTGCTCTCCGACGTTTATTATGTCCTGGGCAACACCCAGGTGCCGGGCCTTTCGCAAAGCACCTTTTCAAACAGCAATCTCGGCTGGGAAACCAGCAAGCAACTTGACATCGGGCTGGACTTCGCGTTGTTTAACAACCGTTTACAGTTTACCGGCGATTATTATAACCGGCGCAACACCGATATGCTGCTCAGTAAGGCAATCCCGTCAACGTCAGGCTATACCTCTGCCTGGGTAAATATCGGCGAACTCGAAAACAAAGGCATTGAACTCGCCTTGACCGGCCGGCCGGTAACAGGCAGGAACTTTCAGTGGTCGAGTAGTTTCAATATCACCTTCAACAAAAACAAGGTCCTGAAACTAGGATCAAAAGACGAGCAGATTTTTGCAGACGGCGGACGGGGTAATACAAACCTGACCGTGGCAGGACGTCCGATCGGTAGTTTTTATGGCCATGTTTATGAAGGGATTTTCCTGAAACAGGAAGACATCGCGAATCACGCCACGCAGAACGGCGCCAAGCTCGGCGACATCATGTATAAGGATGTGGACGGGAACGGGGTCATCAATGATGCCGACCGCGATTTTATCGGAAACCCGCAACCAAAATGCTTTTACGGCTTCAACAATACGTTTACGTACAAAAACTGGTCGCTCAATATTCTGATGAACGGTATGCAGGGTAATGATGTATTCTGGGCCGGCGGCGTATTTGCCTATGGTTTCCACGGCGTACAGAACAGCCTCGCAATCATTGAAGACAACCGCTGGCGTTCCGTTGATCAGCCGGGCGACGGCAAATCGCCGCGTGCTATCCGGGGCGGTCTGAACAACAACCTGCGTTACAGCTCCTTCTTTGTGTTTAAGGGATCATATCTGCGGGTGCGGAACGTGACACTGAACTACAATCTGCCACAGGGCTTTGCACGGAAAATCAGTATGCAGGGCGCACGGATTTACCTGACCGGTACCAACCTGTTTACGGTTACCAAATACCCTGGCTACGATCCGGAAATCAGCAATTCGGGCGACAACATGTTATCGGCGGGGATCGACTACGCCGGTTATCCGCCTGCCCGAACCATCACTGCCGGTTTAAGTGTAACCTTCTGATCCGATAAACCCCATGAAATCAACTCATTTAGCCATACTCTTATTAGGCGTTTTCAGCCTGAGCTGCCAGAATGATTTTCTTACGCTGGCACCACAAACCGACCGGAATGAGCTTACGTTTTACCGGACAGCAGATGATTACAAAAATGCGCTGGTGGGTGGGTACACGACCCTCCGCGCCAGCGGCCTGTACGGATCTTCACTGATCTGGATGGGCGAAATTTCGACAGACAATACGGACTATGGCCAGACCCGGCAAGCCAACAACGTTGATAACTTCCAGTTTATCGACCGCAATTACACAGCCCTGAATACCATTGTGTATGCCGCGTGGCGGGATCATTATGTCGGGCTGCGGCGGGTAAATGCCATTCTGAACCGGATCGGCGGGGCTTCCATTCCCGAAAACCTGAAAAACCAGTATACCGGTGAAGCCCAGTTTCTGAGAGCGCTGTTTTATTTTGACCTGGTCCGCCTGTTTGGTGATGTGCCGCTGCTGACCGACGAAATTACAAATCCGGACGGTGCCAGTAACCTGACCCGGACGTCGTCCGAAGCCGTGTATGAGCTGATTATCAATGACCTGAAAAGTGCCGAGCAAAAGCTGCCGGCCCAGTACGGATCGACAGATATCGGCCGTGCGACACAGGGAGCAGCCAAAGCCCTGCTGGGAAAGGTATACCTGACGCGCCGGGAATGGGCCAATGCCAGTACCAAACTTAAAGAAGTGGTTGCAGGCGGCCGGTACCAGCTGCTTCCTAACTACGCCGATGTATTTAGTTTTGCCACCCCGACCAATGCCGAGATTCTGTTTAACGTTCAGTATAAATCCGGCAATACAGGTCAGGGCAGCAACTTCTGGGCAAATTTCACCCCCTGGGGCATCGGTACCGTTGTACTGGGACCAAACGTCGGGCAGGGACTTGGGATAAACCGGCCCCTGCCCGACCTGATCAATGCCTATGAACCCGGCGATAAACGGAAAACGGCGTCGATTCAGACTTCCTACACCGCAACCAACGGTTCAGTAGTTAATGAGCCGTTTGTGATTAAGTACAAACAGACTGGTACACTGGCGAGTGATTCCGACGTGGATTTTCCGGTCTTACGCTACGCCGATGTCCTGCTGATGATTGCCGAAGCCAACAATGAGACTGCCTTCAACCAGGAATCGGTCACGTTACTGAATCAGGTACGGCAGCGGGCGGGACTGACCCCGACTAAAGCAACCGATCAGGCAAGCCTCAGGCTGGCTATTGAAAATGAGCGCCGGGTTGAACTGGCGTTCGAAAACCAGCGCTGGTTTGATCTCGTACGGAAAGGGCGGTATGTAGAAGTGATGCGGGCAAAAGGTCTTAAAGTCAATGACTTCAACACCTTGTTCATCATTCCGCAACGGGAAATTGACCTGAATAAAAACCTGACCCAGAACCCCGGGTATTAAACGAATTAACTGAATGGCAAGCCAACCGGAAACAGACATGAAAACACGTCCCGTTTTCTTTATCCTTTTCAGCATCCTGTTGATCTGTGCGGCACCGCCGGCACTGCCCCGGCTTTATGTAATCGGCGACAGTATTTCGATGCGGTATGGTCCGTTTCTGGAAAAATACGTGCAGGGTGTCTGGCAATATGACCGGAAAAGTGATAACGGTCAGGCCGCTAAAAATCTGGATATTCCGGTGGGTGCCAATGGCGGCGATTCACGGATGGTACTGCAGTACCTGAAACTGAAAACGACCGACAAAACCTTTCAGCCGGATATTCTCCTGCTGAACTGCGGCCTCCATGATATTAAACGGAATCCGAAAACAAACGCGGCTCAGGTCGATTCGGTCAGTTACCGGACCAACCTGGACACCATCTGCCGGCTCCTGAAAAAGCGCAAGATCCGGCTGGTCTGGATGCGGACAACATCGGTCGATGACGAACGCCATAACAGCCGCTCAACGGAATTTAAACGCTATGCCCGTGATCTTGAGGCTTACAACGCCATCGCTGATGACGTTATGAAGAAGTACCGTGTTTCTGTGATCGACCTGTACACCTTTACCCTTAACCTGGGCAACGGGCATTTCGTCGATCATGTTCATTACGATGACTCAGCCATGCAGTTACAGGCGGCCTACATTGCCGGATGTTTACAGGACATGCTCCCGTCAATCCGGAAGCACCGCTAAGTTTCCAATCCAATACGTACCTAATGAAAACTTCAGGATACAGACAGCTAAAAGAAACGTCGCTGAATTTTGTAGATGCGATGAAAATCGGTGACCAGCCAGGGGTTTACCGGAAAGAAAAGGGCGAAGGTGAGAGCTTTTACGGCTCTTACCACGCCGCCCACATCCTTGACTTATTCGGCGAACTGCACAACCGGCCCGCTGCGGATCTGGATACCTGGGCCGGACAGTTTCAGCGCCGGCAGACGCGGCAGGGCTACTTTTCGGGTAACCCGGCAGACAGCAGCCGTATCCGTACGCTGGAAGAGCTGGAACCCGTCTGGCACTACACCCGGGGTAACATCTGGGCCTTACGCATGCTTGACCGTAAGCCGGAACACGAAATGCCGTTTCTGGACCCGCTGCTCGATGCCGGCCGGCTCTACCGCTGGGTTAAGCATTACGACTGGCGGAATTCGTGGGCTGCCGGCAATCAGGTTCTGGCAGCCGCCACGGCCCTGTTTGCGCTGCGCGATTGGTTTGGCGCATCTGACATTGACGCGCTGATGGAGAAAGCCGTTTACCCTGCCCTGGAACAATTACAGGATCCGAAAACAGGGTATTGGGGTACGCAGTACGGGGCTGATTTAGCCAACGGCCTGTTCGGTACTATCCATGTAGTACCCATTTATTTCGCGCTGGGCTGGCCGCTCCGACACCTTGAACGGTCGATTGACTCGACGCTGGCGTGCCAGCTGGAAGACGGGTCATTCTGGCCGGGGGGATCGGATTGTCCGGATTTCGACGGGGCGTATCAGCTGGTTAACCTCGCCGCACTGACGGACTACCGCCGGGAAGACGTAAAAAACGCCTGCCGCCGGTATCTGGCCCACGCCCTGCAACACCAAAGCCAGGACGGCGTGGGTTGGCTGCTCCATCGCCGGGATAGTCAGCCGGCCGGTTGGGTGCCGCGTCCGCACTGGATCTGGCAGGAAGGCGCAACCACCGCGGCGGCCGAACTTCGCGACGAAGATGTGAACCGCACACACATCATGCTCGGGTCGTGGTTTTACCCGCTGTCGATCGCGCTTGTCAGCCATTTGCTGGGCGACACCGGCTTTGAAGGGCCCTATCATTTCAACAGCCATTCACTCCATGTCTGTAACGTCTTTAACGAACCTTTAACCAGCCACTGATAATAATGGGTAATAACCGCCGAAACTTCCTCAAAACACTGTCGGTACTTCCGCTGTCGGGTTCGTTTACCGGCCTCGGCCATATACCGACTGAACTGACGTCGCTACCGGAAAGCAGCAATGCGGTTACCGCACTGGCCAAAATCGGTTCGGTGCGGCTCGTAAAACCGTCGGCAATCAAGCAGTCACCATTTGGGATTGGCTGTGAAACGCTGGACCGCGACCTGTGGAAACCAGGTGAAGTGTACCCGTGGGTCACGGATTTGCCGGTAAAATGGGGGCGGTTGCAGACTGGCTGGGGGCGCGTTGAGCGCGAAAAAGGAAAATACGACTGGGCATGGCTCGACGAAAGTGTCGATGGCCTGATCAGCCGGGGCGTTACACCGTTTTTCAATGTGAGTTACGGCAATACCAACTACATGGCCGGTGAAGTCGGCTATCATCCGCTGGATTCCGCAGAAGCCAATCAGGCTTGGAAACGCTACGTAACGGCGTTGACAAAACGCTATAAAAATAAGGTAAAGCATTACGAAATCTGGAACGAGCCCAATCTGGCCGGTTTCTGGAGCCCCGACAAACCGAACCCGCCAAAGTACGTACAACTCGTTCGGGAAACGGCCCCGATCATCCGTAAAAACTGTCCGGGGGCCATCATTATTGGCGGTGTGGTTTCGCAGATGCCGACCTATTACATCCAGGAGATGCTGAAAGTCGGTCTGACGGACCTGATCGATATTTTTTCGTTTCACCCCTACACCACGATACCGGAAGCCTATTCGGAGCGGACCGTGGCGTTGCGGAAACTGCTTGATCAGTATAATCCTGACATACAGATCTGGCAGGGCGAAAACGGTTTCCCATCGGACCCCAACAGTACAGGATATGGCGGAGAAGGCCCCTGGACCGAACGCATTCAGGCTAAGATCATGCTGCGGCGGATGTTAACGGATTGTTCGCTTGATATTACCATGACGCTGTGGTTCCTGATTGTTGATCTGCACGATTATCCGAAAGGCTCCGGCAAGGTAAACTACAAGGGCATTTTACGGCAAAAACCCGAAGTAAAACCCAAAATCGCCTATAAGGCCCTTCAGCATCTGGGCAGTCTGGTCCACGGCGAGGTGCGGACCCGTAGTTCGATTGTGCACGCCGTCGCCGGCAACGAACCGGCTGCCGAAAAAGAATACCGGCTGTTCGGCAACGGCCTTAAAAAAAGTCTGGATGGCATTTGCTCGGCCGTGCTCAATACCGCCAACGGCACCGTATTTGCCTACTGGTCGGGGGCTAAAGCGGCCGACGAAGCAGCAGCACAGACCATCCACCTGTTCCTGTGGGACTGGGAAGCCCGGGGATTCAATGAACCGGTGCTGGTAGACCCGTTGACGGGTGACATTCTTGCGCTGACTGATCATCAGAAGATTTATGACCACGATAAATGGCGGGTCGATGCAGAGGCTCAGGTTTTCCGGAACCTTCCCCTCCAGGATTATCCCCTGCTGATTATGGAAAAGAGTAAGGTTGTCTAAGCAGAATGTCCTCTTTTTTGTCCGATAGTTTACCGTTTTCACAAGTAATAACCCCATGGTAATCCGTAAAACGCTGTGTTTCTTATTGTTTTTGCTATCCACGCTCAGTTTCGCGCAACGGCCGGCGGGTGTCTGGGATGTCTTTGACACCGGTGCAAAGGGCGATGGCAAGGCAATGGACACCAAAGCCATTCAGACAGCGATTGACCGCTGCCATGAGGCCGGTGGCGGACGAGTGTATCTGCATAACGGCCGGTTTCTTTCAGGGACAATTTACCTGAAAAGCAACGTCACGCTGGATATAGAAGCGGGCGCAACGCTGCTTGGCAGTACCGATGTAAACGATTTTCCCAATGCGCCGTCAAAATTTCCGGCTTATGGCGGAGAACTGGTAACCGAGAAAATGTTTATCTACGCCGAAGCGGCTACCAATATTGCGATCATTGGCCGGGGCACCATCGATGGCCGGGGTGATACGTTCAATGGCCCTTTTCTGTCGCCTTCGTTCAGCGGCCGCCCCCGTATTCTCCATTTCCGGAACTGCGAAAACATGCAGATCCGGAATATTACACTGCGGAATTCGGGGTCGTGGGTCCAGTCGTATCAGTCGTGCCGCAACCTGATTATCGACGGCATTACGGTGGATAGCCGAGAGAATAAAGACATCGAAAAACCACGCCACGCCGACGCGTTAGGGCGCAATACTGATGGAATGGATCTGGTGGATTGCCAGCTGGTACGCGTTTCCAACTGTTTTATTAACAGCGGCGATGATGCCATTTGCCTCAAAAGCCTGTCACCGGACGAAGGCTGCCGCGATATTACCATTGTCAATTGCCATGTTACGTCGAATGCATCTGGTATCAAAATCGGGACTGAAACCAGCGGTTCCTTTGAAGATATTACGGTTCAGAACTGTACGGTTTTTGACACCAGAATCGACGCCATCAGCCTGATGACTGTCGATGGAGCTCGTATTGAGCGGGTTAGTTTTTCGAATATTTCAGTACGTAACATCAAAGGTGCTGCCATTTTCATCCGGCTGGGCGCCCGCAACCGGACTTACCGCAAGGGAGCAATCGTGCGCACCGGTGTACTGAGAGATATTCTGATCGAAAACGTGCAGGGGCACCGCATCAACGGATACGGCTGTTCCATTACCGGGATACCTGGTTTTCCGGTGGAAAACATTACCCTCCGCGATATCAGGCTCCGGTTCGATGGTGGCAACAAACCCCTGATGGGCGATGGTGTCGGGTCAAAACCATCGTTCATAGCCAACAGCCCAGACGATGCCAATCGGGAGGTTCCGGAAAAAACGGAAGCGTACCCGCGCGGTGAAATGTTCGGCCGGTTGCCCGCCTATGGCTTTTTTATCCGTCACGGAAAAAATATCACCCTCGACAATGTCTCCCTCGATGTTGTCGAAGATGAGAACCGGCCCGCTATTGTGGCAGACGATATCGACCGGCTGGATATTACGAATCTGAAAGCAAAAGCCAGTCCGGGGATTCCGGAGACAGTCCGGCTTAAACAGGTACGGAACTCGCCGAACCTGCCTAAATCCAACTAACGGTGCAGACACTACAACAATTAGACTACTGGGCCATTGCCATATACATGCTGCTGATGGCAGGTATCGGGCTGTTTCTGGGCAAATTTGTCAAAAACATCGGCGACTATTTTAAAGGGGGCAATGCTATTCCGTGGGTCTCGGGCGCTATCAGCAACTTCATGACGAAGTTCAGTACGTTCATCTTTGTGGCCTATGCAGGTATTGCCTACCAGCATGGTTTTGTGGCCCTGACACTGATCTGGAGCACCGTTTTACCCGCCCTGCTCGGGGTGGCCATATTTGCGAAACGCTGGCGCCGGGCGGGTATCATGACGCCCATGGAATTTCTGGAAACCCGTTTCAGCGCTCCGGTCCGCCAGACGTTTTCCTGGATGGGTGTCCTTTTCAAAGTACTCGATAACATGGTCCGGCTATATGCACTCGGCCTGTTCCTGAAAGCAGCAACGGGCCTTTCGCTGGAAGCGTCCATCCTGAGCTGCGGGATCATTGTAGCACTCTATACCGTTGTGGGCGGGCTATGGGCGGTTGTGGTAACAGACGTGGTTCAGTTTATTATTCTCATCGTAGCCACGCTGATTCTCGTTCCCCTCACCATTCAGGCGACCGGCGGATTATCAAACATGGCAGCCGCTATCCCCGACCACTTTACCTGGTTCAACGGCCCGAAAGGAATGCCGCTGTACCTGATGGTGTATTACCTGATGATTCTGGTCAAATACAGCGGTAACTGGACGTTTATCCAGCGGTTCTACAGCGTCAGGGATGAACGCGCCAGCCAGAAACAGGGCATGCTCACGGCGGTTTTCTTTTTCCTGTTTCCGGTTATTTTTCTGTTTCCGTCCATTGCGGCAAGGGCTATCCTGCCTGACCTCGCAAATCCGGAGATGGCCTATGTCAGTGTCTGCCTGAAACTATTGCCCGAAGGCATTATGGGGCTGATGGTGGCGGCCATGTTTGCGGCTACCATGTCGGTACTGAGCGGTGAATACAATGTTACGGCGGGTGTTCTGACCCGTGACATTTACCAGCGGCTGTTTAACCCGGCGGCGGCTGACAGGGAAATGCTTTGGGTAGGCCGGGTAATGACACTGGTTCTCGGGGGATTGGTCACGCTGGGGGCCTTGTACGTCGGCGGATTCGGGGGCGCTTTCGAAGCGAACAAGCTGTTTACCGGACTCTTCGCCATTCCAATGACCCTGCCGCTGGTGCTGGGTATTGTTCTGAAACGACCGCAACCCTGGGGGGCTTTTGCAACGCTGGTAGCCGGTATGAGCCTTGGTCTTGTACTGAATACGATGCCCGGGGTATCCTGGGAGTGGGCCACCCTTATCGAGATTGTGGCTTGTGTGCTGGTATTTCTGCTGTCGGGTATCCTGATTGCGCCCTCTGCATCGTACCAGCAGCGGGTCGGCACGTTCTTTCAGCGCTTACAGATCCCGTTGACTGAAGCCGAAAAGCCCGCTGAAAATCCGGCTTTCATGCAGATTATGAACCGGCTCTACGCCGTCGCACTGGTGGTTACCGGGGCTTTATTTATGGCGATGAGTTTACCGTCGGTCGATAAAACCAGTGGCCGTGTCGCCTTCGGAGCGGGCATTCTCTGCCTTTTACTGTCTGCGTTTATGTGGTACCGTCAGCGCAGCCGGACTGCTGATGCTGGTACCGGAACCCGCTACAGGACTAAACAAACCATTGAAAACTAATTCTGAGGAATGAACAACGTACTTGATAAAGTCATTTTTATAACCGGTGCATCGGGTGGAATCGGTAAGGCCACGGCGCTTTCCCTACTCAATGAAGGCGCAAAAGTATTTGATTTCAGCCGGACCCATCAGCTGGCCGACGAAGTCAGTCATCAGAACCTGCGCTCCTTCCGCGGGGATGTCAGCAACGCAGCCGATGTGAAAGCCGGTTTTGCAGCCTGTGCAGACGCGTTCGGAACGGTCGATATCCTGATCAATAATGCCGGTGTCGGCCTGATTACACCCGATCTTTCAAGTGCCGAAGAAGACCTGTTCGATCAGATGATGGACATCAATGTCCGGGGTGTTTTTCTGTGTAACCGGGAAGCGCTGCGGTTTATGAAACCCCGCCGCTCCGGACATATCGTGACGGTCATTTCGATGGCCGGTCAGCGCACAAACCCCACGGCTCCCGTTTACTGTGCGTCAAAATTCGGGGCACGCGGCCTGAGCAGCGGCCTGGCCGATCAGGTCGTGAAAGAAGGTATCCGGGTAACCGATGTAAATCCGGGACCAACCGACAGTAATTACTGGGGTGACCGGAACGTAGCAAGAGAAAAATTCCTGAGCGTTGAGGACGTAGCACGTGTCATTGTGTTTGTGCTCAACCAGCCGGAATACATCATTATACGGGAAATCAATTTTGATAACATGAAATTTCTGGCACAATAATGAAAACCAACGGAATCCACTACCAGGACGGCAAGCTGCCCGTCTCTCCTTTTCCCATTCCCGTTTCGGAAATGCGGATGCGCTATATGCAGCTGTATACGGGAGCCATTAACGATGTACTGCGGTTTGACTACAATTTACACGCGTCAAGCCTGCCGTCTGCCTTTTCGCCGCTACGGGAAGAAATGAAAATGGCGGGTATGGCCTTTACCGTGAAAGGCGGTCCTGATATTACAACAGACGGTGAGTTTGAAATGCGCGCGCAGATGCTCGAAGACCTCCATCAGGATTCGGTTGTTATCTGGGATTGTACCGGTGATACCGTCACCTCACAGTGGGGCGAGGTAATGACAATGGCCGCTGTCAAAGCGGGTTGCCGGGGCGCACTCGTCAACGGCATCCGTGATACAAAAGCGATTCTGAATCTGGACTTTCCGGTATTCCATAAATACAAAACCAGTACCGGCATGCTGGGCCGCTTCCGGATGTATTATTACCAGAAACCGGTGCAGATCGGTGAAGTAATCGTTAATCCCGGCGACTGGATTTTCGGCGACATTGACGGGGTAACGGCCATCCCGAATGCTATTGCCTACGATGTACTGTTGGCGGCCGAAAAAATTCTTCACAAAGAAGAAGCCATCAAGGAAATGGTCGAAAGCGGCATACCGCCTACCGAAGTGGTTCGAAACGGAGGCTATTTCTGATGACTGACACACAAGACCCTATGACTGATCTATTGTTTCTGGGTATCGACCACCCTGCTGTGGCAGCTGAAGACGTGGCTGCTTTGAGTGACTGGTATTGCCGGGTGCTGGGTTACCGGCGCTGGTTTCAGCATGAAAAACCCGTCTGGATGTTACAGGCCGCAGATCAGACCCTCCTGGAAATTATGCCCGTCGACCAGACCCATCGACCAGACCGTACCACGTGGACACCCGGGTGGTCACACCTGGCCCTTCGCGTGGCAGACATCGAACAGGCCATTGTCTGGCTCGATACCCACAATGTCCGTTGGGGAGGCGACTTAACCAATGCAATCGGCGGCGGCCGGGTACGCAATTTTTTTGACCCTGAGGGCAACATGCTCCAGCTCCTGGAACGTAGTCCGCGTTCGCTATAATCTTTTTACAACCTGTATGAAATCAGCTTATTACGCCGGCAATCAGCAATTTGAGCTGAAACAGGCCAACCCTGAACCGGTCGGCCCCGGTATGGTTCGGATCAAAGTCGCCTTCTGCGGTATATGCGGCACGGATGTGCACATCTATCACGGCAAAATGGATCATCGGGTGCAGCTGCCACAAGTGATCGGCCATGAAGTATCGGGCGAAATTGACGAAATCGGTGAAGGAGTTAGCGGTTGGCATACCGGCGACCGCGTAGTGGTCCGGCCGCTTCAGCCCGGTGCCGATGATCCGTCGGATAACGGGCAGCGACATATTGGCAAGAACCTCAAATTCATTGGCATCGACACCCCGGGCGGGATGCAGCCTTACTGGAATGTTCCGGCCTATACCCTTCATAAATTACCGGAAAACATGCCGCTGCAACTCGGCGCCCTGATAGAACCCCTGGCCGTTGCCTGCCATGATGTCCGGTTAAGCCGGCTGCAACCGGGTGAGCATGCTGTCATTATCGGCGGCGGGCCGATCGGTATCCTGATTGCCTTGGTAGCGCGTCATGCCGGCGCAAACGTTCTGCTGTCCGAACCCAACCCTTACCGGCTAGCTCTTTGTGAATCACTGGGCATCAGCACCGTAGACCCGGCGAGCGCGGATCTGGTACAAGAGGTAGAAACCTTTACGAAGGGAGCGATGGCCGATGTGGTCTTTGAGGTTTCAGGGGTTATGGCCGGTGTTGAAGCAATGACCCGACTGGCGAGAGCACGGGGCAGGCTTATCATGGTCGCTATTCACAGTGCTCCCCGACCCGTCGATCTTTTCCGCTTTTTCTGGCGGGAGCTACAGCTCATCGGTACCCGTGTCTATGAACCGGAAGACTTTGACACGGCCATTGCTCTGGCTGCCTCAGACAGCCTGCCGCTTGCCGGTCTCATCACACAGGTCGCTCCGCTGGAATCGGTTCAGGAACTATTCGAAACAATTGACCGCAATCCGGCAGGCATGAAATATATGCTGCAGTGTACGGATGGCTAACTAAATCCAGACATTTCCTTGTCATGAACAGACGGCACTTTATTAAACTTACATCAGCGGTTTCCGTAGCAACCCTGTCCAGCCGGATTTCCAGCGCCGGCAGCGCGGGTTCCCTGGCCATGAACACCCCCGATCAGGCATGGGCCCTTCGCAACGGCCAATGGATCAGGTTAATAGCCGGCAACGGTAATACGTTCCGGAGCAACGACATAGTTGTTACCATAAGGCCAAACGGTAACGCCGCCGGTATATATGTAGCCTCGCCCGAAGGACCTCTGGAGGCCATACGGTTGTCCTGGAAATATAACCTGAAACCTGCGGCTACCTTTCTGGGTGATCACTTTGAGCGTTCCTACGGAGATTTAGCCTGGAAACAACAACCTGATACAGCCATTCAGCCATGGTATATTCTTATTCATGACGCGAAACAAACAGCTTGTTTCGGTGTGAAAACGGGGGCAAACAGCTTATGTTGGTGGAATCTGCAGAAAGACCGGCTGGAGCTAACGCTGGATACACATTCGGGAGGGAACGGCGTATTGCTAGGTAACCGCACCCTTCACGCGGCCGACGTTGTGACGATGCAAAGCCGGGCGAATGAAAATCCCTTTCGCGCTGACCAGCGGTTCTGCGGAATCATGTGTGAGAAGCCCAAACTGCCTCAACAACCCGTATATGGTATAAATGACTGGTATTTTGCCTATGGTAAAAATGATTTCGAATTAATTAAACAAACGACCGGCTCAATGGCAGAGCTGGTCACGAACACAAAAAACAAACCATTTTCGGTGATTGATGCCGGATGGGCTGAGTATTCACCCCTGTTGCCGGGCGATGGCAGCTGGAATGAAGATTTCGGCAGGCCCAATCCGAAATTCAGGGATATGCAACTCATGGGCGACACCATTAAGCAACTGGGAATGCGCCCGGGACTTTGGATGCGCCCGCTATGTGCCCGTCATGACGAGAAGGCCAGTCTGCTGGCACATAAAATTCCCGGGCGTACTAATCCCAAAATGCCGGTACTTGACCCGACAATTCCTGAAAATCTGGAGCGGATTAAACAGTATTTTACTGTGTACAAAAACTGGGGTTTTGAGCTGGTAAAACATGATTTTACAACCTATGATATAGCAGGCCGGTGGGGCTTTTCGATGAAAAACGGTCTCACATCGCCAGACTGGCACTTTTACGACACCAGTAAAACCAACGCCGAAATTATTCTTCAGCTTTACCAGACGATCCGTCAGGCCGCCGGTGACGGTATTTATGTAATCGGCTGTAATACTATGAGTCATTTAAGTGCGGGGTTGTTTGACATTTGCCGGACCGGTGATGACACGAGTGGTAAAGACTGGAGCCGGACCCTGAAGATGGGGGTTAACACATTAGCTTTCCGGCTACCCCATCATAACAGGTTCTATGCCGTTGATGGTGATTGTGTCGGGTTGACTACCCAAATCCCCTGGGAGAAAAACAGGCAATGGCTCCAACTGCTGGCAGAAAGTGGTTCCCCCCTGTTCATTTCCGCAGAACCTCAGGCTATGGGGCAAGCACAGAAAGCAGCGGTAAAGCAGGCATTCGCCCAGGCTTCCCGACCACAGCCAACCGGCGAACCTATTGACTGGCAAACAAACCTACAACCTAGTAAATGGAAGCTTAACGGCCGGATTGTCGATTTTCAGTGGACATAGCACCTTAAAGCCTCCTTCTTTACTATTCAAACTGGACTAAACTTTTCTTTATATATAATTTAATTATATATTTACCCCGTTATTTATTCAGCCTTGTTTAGACTGCTTTATACCATAGAGCAGTTTTTTTGTAAGGCTATATATAAGTTTTTTATATATAACAAAAATAATACATCCTAGGTTAGCACACTAAACAAACCATGGATACAACACGATTTTTGTCAGTCACAAAGATTTTCAGAGCGTTAATGTAAACAACAAAACCATGACCAGTAACCGGAAGATGCTAAGCCTGATGATGCTGTATCTGATCATGTCAGGCACGTCCTTATACGCCCAGGCGGGGCTTCGGGGCGACTACTACGAGGGCACGAATTTCAACCGGAAGGTGCGGACCCGCATTGACCGGAAAATTGATTTTAACTGGAAAAACCGCGCACCGATTCCGGAACTGGACTGGTCCTTCTACTCAATTCGATGGACTGGTCAGCTGGTGGCTCCGGCAAGCGGTGAATATATTTTTACCTGTGATCTCGACGACGGCATCCGTTTATGGATCGGGAATAAGCTGGTGATTGATGAATGGCATTTAACACCCGTCCGCCGTTTTGAAGGAAAAATAACGCTTGAAGCCAATCGAACTTATCCGATCCGGGTCGACTATTATAACGATATCATGGGCGGTCTGATTACGCTGCGCTGGGAACGGCCCGATAAACCTAAAAAATGGTATGAAGCCTTTGCCGATCGCGGCGAACCCGTGGATGCATCTTTTTTTCGTCAGCCTCCCCCATCGGCTGAGCCTAAACCAACGGTAGCCGAAAAGCCACCCAAACCAACGCTTTCGCCCAGGGTTCCATACAATACGGCAGAGCGGATTGTCAACCGGAAACCGGCACCGGCCGCACCTGCACCGAAACCGCTTCCGGTCACTCCACCTGTTTTGGTAACGGAGACCCCGACCGCACCACCTGCCGCCTTACGGCCACGGGCAGTGCCGCTGACCATTTTCTTTGACCAAAGCAGTTATGAGCTAACACAGGCTGGCCGGCAATTGCTTGACAGCACTGTACGTTTCTGGCAGCGCCACCCGCCCGCCGGGATTGACGTAATCGGTCATGCTGACCTCATCGGTGACCGGGCCCGTAACCGTACGCTCTCGGAATACCGGACCCGTGTCATCATGCATCATCTGGCCCGGCTTGGTGTTGATCCGAACCGGCTGCACGGACGGTGGCATGGGGATACGCTTTACTATCTGCCTGATTCTGTTACTATGGGTAATTCAGGTAACCGGCGGGTAGTAATCATTCCGCACTATGATGCAACGGCCGAGCAGGGGAAAGTACAGGCTAAACAGTGACACTACTGGCCAGGCCATTCACTAACATTCCTGTATGTCCGTACTGAAACACCTTAATCCGTTTTCGAAAACCAGACTGACACACGGCCCTGCTTGTAGTTTGGCGGGACAAAAACATAGGATACCCAGTTCGGTGAAGCAGCCGGAGCAACCGGCGGGGCAATCATAAGTTCACTACCAAGCTGGTTACCAGGCAGCGTATTATCGGCCTCCAGCGTCAGATAATACCCCTGAGGTTTTGTCAGTATGTACACCTTCCGGTAGGTAGTATCCCTTGCCGGCGAATACAGCTCATTTGCCGGCGCACTAACCCGTATATCAACGGTATCGGCAGCAACCCGCGTAATCTTCATGGTAATAGACTTACCATTGATCGGAAACGGTATTTTTTTGTCAAACGTAACGAAATCAGAGGAAACGTAGGTACCTGCAAGAACCGAAGCCGGTTCTAAGGTCGGTTCTGTATGCTTACAGCCTATACAAAACAGTAATCCGCAGATAATAAGGTGCTTCTTCATAACGCAAAATGGTCAGATGGATGCTATCTGTAAAATAACGTTTATTCCCGCCAAAACTATTACTTTTCCAGCATTAATTATTCTTTAGCTCAGTCCGGGCCTGAAGTTATCAACCCAGCAGTTCAGCCAGCAGCGACTGTGCATCAGCGTCGAGGCGCTTGCGAAGCCGGTATTTGGTCGTCCGTATCGTGCCGGCAGAAACGCCCAGTATCCTGCCCATCTGACGGGTATCCATATTCAGTTTTGATAACGCCAGAATCCGTTCTTCGGCGGGCGTCAGCGAATTAAACTGAACATGCAGCTGAGCCAGAAAATCAGGATATACACGCGTAAACCGCAACCGGAACTCCTCCCAATCCTTACTGGTCAGGATGCTGGAACTGTTTAATTCACTGATCAGGTCAGCCGTATTCTGCTGTTCGGCTTTCGACGGCTGATCGGCAGCGCCCGCCTGTAACTGAGCCGTTATGGTATCAATGAGGGTATTCCGTTCCCGGAGATTATCCATAAACACCGCCAGATCATGGTTGGCCTGATCCAGCTCTTTCTCAATAAGCTGTTTTTCCAGCTTCAGCGATTTTTCGCGTTCGGTGTTAATCATTTTCTCCTGCCGCCGCTGTTTACCGCTAGACCGGTACAAACGCCAGAACAGCCCGGCAATCAGGGTCAGAACTACTGCGGCAATCCAGAAAAGGATCCGTTGCCGGCTTTTTTCATCCTCCAGCAACTGTACCTCCTGCTGATGTTTACGGATCAGCAGCCGCTGCTCCACCAGCGAAATCTGCTCGGAATTATACCGTTTATTAATGCGTTTTTCCAGAACCGCCATGCTGTCCAGATACCGGTAAGCGTTCGGCAAGTCATGAATTGACTGGTAATACAGACGTGCCACATCACAGTAATTCCGCACATACCGCTCATTTTCAAGCTTTTTCAAATCATTCTCCTTTTTATTATTCAGGAGAAACAGGGTTCTAGAGTCTGCCAGATAATAGTTACAACTGTCGGTTTTATGAATCATCAGGTAGGCTCGTGATAAATCAAGAGCCGCGAAGTCAGGCTGGGCACCAGGCAATGCCTGTAGTTTTGCCATCCTGTATTCAAGCTTTAGGGCCTCAATTGACTCCCTGTACCGGTGCTGATGCAGAAAGATCCTTGACAAATTGCCGTTAATCAATCCGATCCAGAATTTGAAGTCGTTTGCTTTAGCGACCTGCAGTGCCTGATGGAAATAAAACTCTGCTTTCCGGGCATCTTCCGCCGATTCAAGAGCGTTAATACTCCGGTAGCACAATCCAAGCGTATTCGGCGTCTGCATAGCAACATGCTGATTAAACGCCGGATAGTGCATGGCCTCTTCCAGCAGTTCAATCGCCTTCGTATATTCTTTAACATGATAATAGCAGGTGCCCAGCTCGCTCAGGTACCGGTATATCCCCGGAACATTCGCGTAGCCTGCCTGCTGAAATTTTCCGTTGGCATCTATCAGATTCTCGAACGCATTCCCATAATCCTCCGCCAGATAATAGTACAGACCGGCAAAGTGTTTACAGACACCGGCAATCTGAATATTGTCCGTTTTACGGCCCACATTCAGAAAAAGCACAGCTTTTTGGGGGTTCGTCAAGGCAGGATTATTTTTCTCAAACGTATCCTGTATCAGCTGCAGATAGTCGTCAAGTAGTTCATCATCGGCTTGTCCGGCAAACTCCTTAAGGTGTGCCAGCCTTTGAAACGTCTCTTTTTTACTCGCCGGGCTATACTCCCGGTAATCAAACTCATTGAGAATCATAACCACCCGCTCCTGACTTGAGGCCTGCCTGATTTTTTCCTGAAACGGATCAGCTTCCCCAATGACAGGCTGTATCCGGGTTATCAGCAGAAAAATAGCTGCCGCTGCCACCCGTAACGATATTGTAACAGACTGCCGGTACACCGGTGGTAAACGGTAAAAGCGTTTACGGTTCATTGTCAATAAGCTAGTTACGGTTTTATACTTCGTAGCAATATAGTTCAGTTACTAACGCCCGATTGGAAACTTAAACCGGAAATATAGTTACTTTCATTTCGGTTTGTAACCTACGAAGATTACCAATAATATGGAATAAGTGGCATATCTTTTAGGTAACGGTTTGCTGCCTTTTTTGACGTTAAATCGGGTATCGTCGGGACTGTCGCTGGATTTTTACCACTTTTTAGGCCTGTAGCGGCATCAGGTTCGCTTTTTTTGTGTATTCGTTATATTTTGCAAAACATAACGCCCGCGGCTTTTCCTTACCTATGCTCCTGTCTACTTTACTGATAACCTGTGCGATTGGTGCCCAAACAGATACACTACCGCAGCCCGACACAGTACGGACCCGTGAGCTGGCAGAAATCGTTATCTCGGCTTCCCGCGTCTCTGAATCAATCCTGCGCTCGCCGGTCAGTATCGACATGCTTGATGCACGACGGATCCGTTTGTCTGCCCAACCCTCTTATTTCGACGCCATTGAAAACCTCAAGGGGGTTCAGGTGCTGGCCTCCAGCATGGGATTTAAAGTGTACAATACGCGCGGGTTTGCCAATACCACAAATGTCCGGTTTGTGCAGCTGGTTGATGGCCGCGACAATCAGGCGCCCCACATCGGAGCACCAATTGCCAGTGCACTCGCCCCTTCCGACCTCGACATCCAGCGGGTGGAAGTGGTACCGGGTGTTGCCTCTGCCCTATATGGTATGAATGCCCTCAACGGCCTTGTCAATGTCCTGACACGTAATCCGTTCGATTCGCAGGGTCTCAGTATCGGCCAGAAAACCGGCTTAAACCACGTCAGTGATCCGGCCATGCCGGCGCAGGTGTATTCAGAAACCAGCCTGCGCTATGCCAGACGGCTGGGCAACCGGTTTGCAGTTAAACTAAACCTGGTCTATCAACGGGGTTACGACTGGATTGCCGCCAACGGCACGGATCTTAACCCCACAGCGAATGCTTCACTTGGTTTAACCGGTACAAATAATCCGGCTTTCGATCCGGTCAACAGTTACGGCAACGAATCGGCAAACCGCCGGACCCTGACCCTTGGCGGCAAACGGTATACCATAGCCCGTACCGGCTACTACGAATCAGAGGTGGCCGACTACCGGCTCCTGAATCTGCGCGGGGACCTGTCGCTGCATTACCGGTTTACACCGGCTACCGAACTGGTTTATACGTATCAGGGGGCAACACTCAATAATGTGTACCAGCGAACCAACCGTTTCCGGCTCGAAAATTATGTACTCGACCAGCATAGCCTGACTTTCCGCTCTCCTTCGGTCCAGATCCGTGCCTACCGCTCGCGTGAAAACACGGGTAACTCGTATAATATCCGGTCGATGGCGGAGAATATTGATAAAACCGGAAAACCGGATACCCAGTGGTTTGCGGATTTTACGTCCAAGTTTACGGCCGACATCAACACCGATATAGCGGTACCGGCTGCGTTGCGGGATGCCCGGGTGTTTGCCGATCGTGACCGGCCGGTTCCGGGAACGGCTGCCTTCAATGACCTGATTACCCGGCTGCGGGGCATAAATAACTGGGATGTCGGTGCAGCCCTGCAGGTTCAATCCTGGCTATACCACGCTGAAGGACAGTGGGAGCTGACCAAAGATGTGCTGAAAAACTTCCGGAAAAACACCGGCATTGATCTGCTGACGGGGCTTGATTTCCGGCGATACGTGGTCTTTCCGGACGGCAACTACTTTATCAACCCCACTGATCCGGGTCGTAATTTAGTGTATGGCAAAGAAGGCGGGTTTGTGCAGGCCACCCGTATGTTCCTGCGCAACCGGCTTAAGCTCACCGGCTCGCTCCGGGCTGATAAGAATACGTACTTCGCCGCCCGCCTGAATCCACGCTTTGCCGTCGTCTATTCGCCGGCAGAAAACCATAACATCCGGATGTCGTATCAGAACGGCTATCGCTTTCCGTCCTTATTTGAAGCCTTCTCGAATGTAAATTCCGGTGGAGTCAAACGGGTTGGCGGTCTGCCGGTCATGTCAAACGGCGTCTATGAACATGCCTATCTGGTCACGGCCATCAATGCGTTTCAGGCAGCCATCACGGCAGATGTGAATACGAATGGGCTGACCACCAATCAAGCCATTCAGAAAAACAAGGGTTTGCTGAAAGCCAGTCCGTATACCTATATAAAACCGGAGCAGATCAACTCAGTTGAGGTTGGCTATAAAGGGTTATGGTTTAGTCAGCGGTTGTATGTCGATGCTGATTTCTACTACAGTGCCTACCGGAATTTTATCGCGCAGGTAAATGCCAATCTGGCACGCGGGAGCAATCCCGACTCACTGGCCTATTATTTTTCCAGCTCAGCGACCCAGGCACGGTACCGGTTGTGGACCAACTCCCAAAGCCGCGTCTACAACTACGGCGCCAGTGCGGCACTCCGGTATAGCCTGACGGCGAACTGGTCAGCGGGTGGTAATGTCACATTTGCCCGCCTCGACCGGGCAGACAACGGCGATGGTCTCGAAAGTGCGTTCAATACCCCGAAATGGATTGCCAACCTGTCCGTTTCAACCGGTAATCTGTGGAAAGGCATTGGTTTTTCGGTAAACTACAAGTACCAGAGCGGATTTCTATGGCAATCGGAACTGGCAACCGGGCAGGTAGCTGCCATCAATACAGTGGACGCCCAGCTTAGCTACCAGCTGCCGAAAACCGGCATCCTGATCAAGGCCGGCGGCACCAACATAACCAACCGCCCCTATAATACCTTTACCGGCGGACCGGCAATCGGTGGCTTTTATTACACAAATCTGGTATGGGAATGGGGCCGTCCATAGCGGCTCTTTGCGGAAAAAGGGGATCATCAGCGACAAAGACTTCGCCGTCATAATCTGAATTAGTAACTTGCGGCAAAATCCTATAGAGTATATGATGATCAACAACCGACTTCTACTTTCCCTTGCAGCCCTGCTGCTCACTATCCTTACCGGCACCGTTGCTACGGCTCAGTTAAAAGTACCGGCTGCCAGCCCATTCCAGTCTATCAAACAAAGCTTCGGCTTAGGTGACGTTACGATTGAGTATTCACGCCCAGCTGCCAAAGGCCGTACGGTTGTCGGCGACCTGGTACCGTATGACAAGGTATGGCGTACCGGTGCCAATGCCACGTCAAAAATTACGTTTTCAACCGACGTTAAATTTGGCGGTAAAGACGTTAAAGCGGGTACGTATGGTATCTTCACCATTCCCGGCAAATCATCGTGGCAGGTTATGCTGAACAAAGACCTGAATCTGGGCGCCAACGTGGCTGACTACAACACATCAAACGAAGTTGCCCGTGTTGAGGTGAAACCAATGAAGCTGTCTTACATGGTTGAAACCTTTACCATCAATCTGGCTGACATCCTGCCTACATCGGCTTCCCTCGAAATTATGTGGGAAAAAACGCGGTTAGCGGTTCCCCTGACGGTTGATATTGACCCGATCATTACCCAGAACATCAAGGCATCTATGGCCTCTGAAAAGCCAGCCTATTTTGAAGCTGCCAGCTACTACAATGAAGTGAACCGCGATCTGCCACAGGCCCTGACCTGGGTTAGCAAAGCTGTTGAGCAAAACCCTAAAGCGTTCTGGATTATGCTCCTGAAGGCTCGTATCGAACTGAAACTGAAGGACAAGCAAAGTGCCATCGCCAGCGCACAGAAAACTGTGGAACTGGCTACTGCCGCTAAAAATGCGGATTATGTTAAAATGGCGAACGACCTGATTGCATCGGCTAAAAAATAACCTGCGGTCTGTAATCACAAAAAAACTCCGGTTCAGGACCTGCCTGACCGGAGTTTTTTTTGTGAATCCATGTGGACGCGCTATCTGATCCGGGACGCCTTTACGTTAAACCGTTCCATCAGCTTGCCTTTCAGGGTATCGCTGTCTGCTTTTTCCAGTTCCATACTAAGGTTCATGCCGTTTGCCTGAAAAAACACCTTCACCTTATTGCTGTCAATCTCCTCGACCTTTTCCAGTGCCTGCTCACCCAGCTTCTCTGAGGAGAGCTTCCCGGTCAGCTTTCCGTCTTTCCGTTCCAGGGTCATTTTTACCTCTACATCGCCACCGGGCGTACCGGCAATCAACGTATTCCAGGCACCGGTAAAATAATCCTGACCGGCAACGGCAGGGGCAGCGCTTTCCGGGGTTGCCGAATCGCTGCCTGCCAGTCTGAACTCGGTACCCATCACGACCATTAATGATCCGTTCTCTGTTTTCGGGTTCAGGAAGACAAGGTAAATATCGTGGCGTTTATCATCCGTGACCATTTCAGTCAGCGGCACATTCAGCATTTTCGGAGCAAAATCCATCTTCTCCGACGGTTCCAGAAAGTCCGACTTTCCAATTACCTTACCGGTCGGACTATCCAGCCGGATTTCGACCAGGCCACCCGCAGCATTGACCTGAGGTTTCGGCGCTGAAGCAGCCAGCAGCAGTCCTGTTACCCCGGTTAAATCAACTTCCTTCAGACCAATGTATGCGCCAGATTTGGCAGGAATGGCCAGATTGTTGCCTCCGAACGCCATCTTGCTGACGTCACTGTAGGCATCAAACCCGTGCATATCGACTTTTGAATTCCTGAGCGTAACCGTTTGCTCTGACCGCAGCGCCGGTAAGCCGTTGGCTCCCTGATCTTCATAGGCAGCACGCACGATATAAACTCCCTTACCCTTATCTGAAGCCGGCGTTTTAGCCACATAGGAGCCGGTTACAGGTAATGACGGTGCCGCAGGTGCATCGTTAGCCATATTCAGAATGTATTTTACCATTTCCGATGCATCGGCCGTTGACAGCTGCGGGTGACCGGCCATGGCCGTTTCTCCCCAAACACCGCTACCGCCCGAAATCACTTTTTTCGTCAGCCGCTCCAGCGCCGAATTGTCGCCCTTGTATTTCATGGCCACTTCGCGGTACATCGGCCCGATTGATTTCTTATCCAGGCTGTGGCAGGCTTTGCAGTCGCTGCCCTCAATGAGTTTTTTGCCGGTAGCGACCAACGCACCGGCGTCAGCCGAGCGGTGGCCCATCGAAATCATATTTTTGTCGAACCCTTCGGCAAGGTAGTCAATATTGACGGCTACCTTTTCCGGAGCAATACCGCTGCCAAGCCTGCCATCTTCTTTATCCGTTACGCTGACATCATAATTGAACGGCTTATTGGCGACATAAAATGTCTTGTTGCTTTTCGGCATGTCAAGGCTCACAACCGGCGGTTCATTACCGGCCGTAATTTCCATCGACTGTGAATTAATCCCTCCTTTGCCGTCATTTACCGTTAAGGTAGCCTTATACAAACCGGCTTTCGTCAGCGTTACGTTTGCCTCTGCCGTGGTAATTACCTTGCTGAAGCCAGCCTTCGAGGTGATGGTCCACGTATATTTCAGATCATCGCCGTCAGCATCAGTAGTGCCCTTTGCGCTTAACTTCAGGGTAAACGGCACTGCACCACCCATCTGGTTAGCGTCCATAACAAGCTGCGGCTTCCGGTTTCCGCCATTGTATTCAATCCGGATCAGGCGTGCATCATCATTGGCCGTAAACCAGCCCGAGCCATATTCCAGCATGTACAGATCACCGTTTTCGGCAAACTCCATATCCATCGGATTGCTGAATTTGTAGCTCGGCATAAAGCGCTCCATCGACACATAATTCCCTTGCTTATCCATCGTTACGGCCATGATCCAGCCCCGCATCCATTCATATTCCAGGAACTTGCCATCGTAATATTTCGGAAATGCGCGCGGTGCATTTTTGAAATCATCAGCATAAAACACCGGTCCGGCCATGGCGTTACGCCCTCCCGTACCCACAAGCGGGAACTCTGCCGACTCTCCGTATGGATACCACACAAACGCTTTCTGCGCCGGTGGCAGTATCTTAAGTCCTGTGTTATTAGGTGATGTGTTTGCAGGCGCATTCACATCCCATTTTTCCAGCGATTTACCGGCCGCAAAATCGTATCTGTTATACGCTTTGTTGTTCCCCACAAAATGCGGCCACCCAAAGTTACCGGCTTTGCGCGCCTGCCCTACTTCATCGTGTCCGGCTGGCCCGCGGTTTTCGTCCGGTTTTGACGCATCAGGCCCTACCTCTCCCCAGTATACGTAGCCCGTATGTTTGTCCACCGATATCCGGAATGGGTTGCGGTGCCCCATTGTGTAAATCTCCGGCCGGGTCCTGGGTGTACCTTTCGGAAACAGGTTGCCGTCCGGAATGGTATAGCTCCCATCCGGTTGCGGTTTGATCCGGATGATTTTTCCTCTCAGGTCATTGGTATTGGCCGAAGACTTCTGAGCATCCCAGGACTCACGCCCCGGCCGCTCATCGCTCGGGCTGTACCCGTTCGAGGCGTGGGGATTGGTATTATCACCGGTCGACAGATACAGGTTCCCTACCCTGTCCCACGCAATCGAGCCCCCTGTATGACAGCACTCTTCCCGCTGGGTGTCAACGCGAAGCATTTCTTTTTCCGACCCCAACACTAATTCATCGCCCTTCATCGTAAACCGGGAAAGCTGGTTATACGAGCCTTTTTTGGATGAATAATACAGGTACACCCACTGATTTTTCGCAAAATCCGGGTCTTTGTTCAACCCCATCAGCCCGTCTTCACCCATCGACTCTTTCCCTTCTTTACTCACATAGTTGGTGCTGACGGGAATTCTGGCAATGGTTTTCAACTGTTTGGTTTTGTTGTTGTACAGCCGGACCTCGCCCTTGCGCTGGATAAACAGCACACGGTCGTTATCCAGTAACGTCAGCTCCATCGGCTCATCCAGTTTTTCTTCCAGTACCACTTTTGTGAAGCGGTTTTCTTCAGGACGTGTATTACCGGCACCCGCATCCGGGGCTTTTGCCCTGGGCGCCTGAGCGACTGTGCCGTGCATACTCAGCACAGTGCAGGCCAGCGCCAGACCTATATGAATCAGCTGTTTCATAAGTTATTGATCGATTGAAAGATTGAGATATACACAGCTCCGTTATTGCTGAATGGTCCACTGCAGGGCCGTTTCGAGCAGCCGGACAACGTGCTGGTTTTGCCATGCGGTTTCACTGTGTCCCATAGAGGTATAAAAGGTTTTCCCTTTGCCCGTCTGCTTATACCATGCTACCGGATGATCCTTGCCCATGCCGAAATTCTTTGTGCTGACAAACAGCATATTCCCGTTCGGGTTGATCGTTTCTCCGTTGATTGTATAAACGATGGTAAAGCCTTTCTTACGCGGGTTTTCAAAAAAGACGTACCATTCGTCGGAATGTGCCCATTTCTGCGGCAGCCGCGCGAAAAGGCTGTCTGTCTGAGGATCGCGGACAACATCTGCCAGCTGAAACTGCGGATTCAGGGGGTGATGGGAAAACTTCGCCCCTAATAAATGCTGTTCGTACCAGTCCCAGTGATGCGAGTCGTCACCGGCGCCGTGGATACCGATCAGGCTGCCACCACCCTCGACATACCGCTCCAGTGCGCGTTTCTGCTCGTCGTTAATGACTTCGCCCGTCGAATTATTAAAAATGACCGTGCTGAATTTTGCCAGTTGCTCCGGATTAAATACCCCGCCTTCTTCCGTCTCGTACACATACCAGTTGTTTTTCTCAGCCAGTGCTTTGATAACCGGCTTCGATGCGTCAATAGAGGCGCCGTGCCGGAAACCGGTCGTTTTCGAAAACAGCAGGATCGCCGGTTTACCAACCGGAAAGTCTATGGCCGGATGCTCCGTTTCGTACGATACCGGAAATCCGTTTTTAACCTTGTAAATAAACAAACCGGCCGCTACTGCCAGCATCACGACTAATCCGCCAATGACACCCAGTACGATTTTAATGATTTTTCGTAGTCTCATCCTTACCACAAGGGGGCTTATTCCCTGTTCTTCTTGTCCTTATTGCTAATCCTCATAGCAAATGTAGAAACAATTTACTTATTGTCTTTTTTTGGGACAATAAATTTTTCATTATAATATCTTTGCAGAATACCATTCCATAAACTGTACGGTATTGAGATGAGTAAAAACGGGCTTACAGCCGCTCAATCCATATAATTTACCCTTATTTTAGCCGTAGCCCTAAACCACTGCCAATGAAGTTGTTTGACAGACAGAACTTTATTCATCAATTATCCATAGACTGCGTCATTTTCGGTTACGCTGATTTAGTCCTGAAAGTGCTGGTTTCACGCGTAAACATTACTCCGGCGGTCTGGACCTTACCAGGCGGCTTTATCCGGCAGGACGAAAGTATTGATCTGGCAGCGCGCCGGATTCTGGAAGAGCGTACCGGACTAACTGATATTTATCTCGAACAATACCATGTTTTCGGCGAGCCCAACCGGATCAATCACGAGATATTTGAAGGCTTGCTGACACTGAAAGAGAAGTGGCTTGACATGGGGATTCCGGATGAATCCAGCCTCCACTGGCTGGCCAGCCGCTTTGTGTCTATCGGTTATTATGCCCTGGTCGACATCAACAAGGTGTTTCCCCGGAAAACGGAGCTGGACGAATCGGCCGACTGGTATGCGGTAACTGACTTGCCCGGCATGATTATGGATCACAACCTGATGGTTGACCGTGCTCTGGAAACGCTGCGCCGGAACCTCGACGAGAAGCTGATCGGTTTCAATCTCCTGCCGGAGACGTTTACCATGCGGGAGTTACAGGAACTCTACGAAGCAGTTTATAACAAGCCCTTTGCCCGTAATAACTTTCAGAAAAAAATACTGGACCTGAATGTCCTCGAACGGCTTGAGAAGAAGTTTACCGGGGCCGCTAATAAAGCGCCGTACCTGTATCGCTTCAACCGGTAAGCCGGCCGGGTTTCAGGGGTGTGCGGTAGCCCACATCATGGATTACCGCACACCCCTGAGTGCTATTCAGCCAGCTGAACTTCGCTGATTTGGACAACGGGTTTGATATTGGTATAATTTGGTACATCAGCCCTTAGCTGCGCCGAATGTGCCTGCATTGTTTGCTGGCAGGCGGATAACGTTTCAAAATAAAAATAGCCGATGGCGAGATAGGACAGCGGCGTATCCGGTGAGCCGCCGGCAACACCTTTATCAATAGCCATCGCTTTTAGCGATGCCCCGAATAACCGGGCGGCCATGGGCATATGCTTTGTCGTATAATAGTCCATATCAAAGGTTTTCCCCTCTCCGTTCGGATAAAAGATCGCCACTTTGATCATTCCCTTTTTAATTTTCGGGTTATCAGCTGGCTGTGGATGCCGGAAACTGACTAAGAAACACAGCGCAATAAGGAGAAGACTGACTGAAGTTTTCATTGCCGGAACGATTAGTTATTTGTTGTAATCTGTACAATTTAAGCGCACCAAAGTTCGGCTATCAGAAGCACAGAACCGTAATACTTTTTTAGCAAACTATTGACCTGAAACGTATGCTCCCGGAAAGGTTTTCCGGTGCGCCTATCTTCGGTCGTAACAGCCGTGTAATCCCGGCACTGATCACACTATGAAGTGCGTACAGTCAGTAAAAAAGCCGGTTTCAGCTCTTCGCTTAACGGACGACTCAAACAATATGCTGAAAATGAAATCAACGTTTCTTTATGTACTCTTTTTTTTCGCTGCCCTACCGCTATCAGCCCAGACGGACCGGCAGATTTTTTTCGCCGATGTAACCATATTTGTTGAGGGAGGCAAGTATTACCTCACCGGCTCAAAAGGGGGCAACAGCGGACCACAGGGGTTTGCGCTGTTAGAATCAAAAGACCTGAAAACGTGGGCAGTACCGGCTAAAGCGAAGGACTCGCTGGGCATGATCCTGACCCGAGGAGACCACACATTCGGTACAAAAGGTTTCTGGGCACCGCAGATTTTTAAGGATAAGGGAACGTATTACCTGACTTATACCGCTGACGAACAAACGGTTCTGGCAAAGTCTGAATCATTGTATGGTCCGTACCGGCAACAGGAAGAAGGCCCCATTGACGGATCTGAGAAAAATATTGATTCCTACATTTTTAAGGATACGGATGGTAAATATTACCTCTATTGTGTGCGCTTCAATAAAGGCAATTACCTGCACGTGGCTGAGTTTGACATGAAAACCGGAAAGATAAAGCCGGAAACCCTGAAACGGTGTTTTGACCAGACTGAGCCCTGGGAGGCAACGCCCAATTTTAAGTCTGCCCCGATTATGGAAGGCCCGACCGTCATCAGACTCAAGGATAAATATTACCTGTTTTATTCAGCAAATCATTTTCAAAACATCGATTATGCAATTGGCTATGCGGTAGCGGATTCCCCTTACGGGCCCTGGGTGAAACATAAAAATAACCCGATCATTCACCGGTCTATTGTCGGTGAAAATGGCTCCGGTCATGGTGACCTTTTTGAAGGCATTGACCACCAGCTGTATTATGTGTACCACATCCATAACTCTTCTGAAAAAGTAGGACCGCGCCGGACGCGCATTGTTCCGGTAGTTAAACAATGGGATAAAAAGGCCGGTGTTTACTCATTTACTGTCAAAGGACAGGATGTTATTATTCCGGTGATGGCCGGCAAATAAGCGGAATTTCGCGCGCATCACTAAACGATATCCGGTTTTAAGGGTTATTTTCCCGGAGGACGTTGGCAAGCCGTCGTTTTTAACGGCCAAAAAGCCGGCCATACGGCCTTTTTACAACGACTGACGTATCTAAACCGGTTTACTGTGATTAATCGCCTGAGCAAGCTTTTTTACGATCTTTTGTCAACCGTCCGGCTATGGCCGTTTGCGCTGGGACTGGCCTGTATCCTGACGGATTTACCCGCCCGCGCACAGGCACCGGACTCATGGGTACGCCGGACTGTACGAAAGATGCTTACAGACTCTACTTCGCCCGGCCAGTTAAGTATCCGATTCTACCCGACACTTGGTTATGCACCCGAAACCAGTGTGGAGCTTGGGCTTTCATCCATGCTGCTGTATCAGGCCAAAAATGATACGCTTAACCGGTTGAGCGAGGTAACAGCCTTTACATTTTTTACGCTGGAATCTCAGTACGGTATCTGGCTCGATAATTTTATTTACGGCGATAAGGATAAATGGGCACTCATTGGGCGGACCCGCTTTCAACGGTTTCCGTTGCTGTATTACGGTGAGGGCCCGCAAACGTCAGGTAAGAATCCGGCAGTGGTCGACGCCATGTATGTGCAGGCACGGCAGCGGTTTCTGAAGCGGATTGCACCCAATCTGTTTATCGGTCCCCAGGCCGATTTTCAGTTTCTGTACAACACGTCATTCGGGCAGCCGCAGGACGGTCCGCACTACCCGCTGCCCTTGGGTTCGGCCGGCTCAATTAACCTTGGACTGGGATTGAGTCTGGTATATGATCAGCGCCATAATGCACTGAATGTACGCAAGGGTCTTTTCAGCGAATTATCCTTTCTGTCTTACCGGAAAGGCGCAGGCAGTGACTACAGTTTTGACGGCATTACGATTGATACCCGGATCTACCGGCCGGTTAACCGGCGGAATGTACTGGCCGGTCAGCTTTTCGGCAGCTTTCTTAGAGGCACGGTTCCGTTTAACATGAAGTCCTTACTCGGTGGCGACATGATTATGCGGGGCTATTACCAGGGTCGTTTCCGGGATAATAATCTGGTAGCCGCTCAGCTCGAATACCGCATGTTGCCATTTGGGTTCAGTAAGCGGGTGGGCGGAACCATCTTTGCTGCTGCCGGCGCCGTTGCCCCTAAACCGGTTGAGTTGATCCCCCGCCGTTTTGTCGTTTCCGGAGGCGTTGGCTTACGGTATCTGATGTTTCCCAAAAAGGATATTTTTATCCGTGGCGATATTGGTGTGACCAGAGAAGGTGTCGGTTTTTATATCATCACCGGTGAGGCATTCTGATTACCCGCCTATCCTGAAAACCATTAAGAGGGGGGCGCCCGGAATTGGGGGTGTTTAAGGAAAGTTTTTTTTTGAAAAACTTGATCAAAAATCCACACACAATTTTCTGTTTAACTGTTTGTGTGTGTTTTCTTTTGTTTAATATAGTTTAAGGCTCTGTAACTCATTCATTATCAGTTTTTTACGAGCTCATTTTACGAGAAAGGCGGGGCATTTTACGAGAAATCCGGGGTACTTTACGAGAAAGGCAGGGCACTTTACGAGGAATCCGGGGTGTATTATGAGAAAGGCGGGGTACTTTACGAGAAATCCGGGGTACTTTACGAGAAAAGCAGGGTGATCCGTTATTATTGCTCTTTTTTACAGATAATTGACTGATATTTAGATTCTTATAAAGAGTATGGGAATTGACTACGGACATGTTATTACGAGAATAATGGGGAAGGCATTTCATTTTACGAGAAATACGGGGTGGGTGCCGGCTATAAACGCGGTATTCGCCTGACAGGACTTAAAAAAGGGATAATACAGGCGATAATAGCGCTTTTCAGGACCGGATACTACGAGTTTCAAAGGGAAAACAGCCGGTTATTACGAGAAATACAGGGTAATGCAGACTACTAAAAACCGTTATTACGAGAAATACGGGGTAGCATTCAGGTCTTATCACTTAAAGCAATGTGTTATCAAAGCGGTGTTCTGTTGTATTTATTATAGTGTAAATTGACTTATCATAATATTTTTGAGCCATTCACGAAAAAAAGAGTGATTTTACGAGTACCAACGGGTATTTTACGAGATATACAGGGCTTTTATCTGCTTTGTATGTGTTTTCAACAGATTATGAGGCAATCCAGCCTTATAGCCTTGTTTTTCAGATTCTGACACCTGAAATCAGGTATTCAGAAAACGATAAAGGAAAACAGCACCCCGTATTTCTCGTAATAACAAAGCTGGTTGTGTTCAGATACCATGAAGAAAAAAGGTAACCCGCATTTGATTGTTCAGTCCAACAATTTTCTGAATCTCAGGCATACGCTGAATATACACGAGGCCAGAGTCTTTCTGACCATGGTTGCGCAGATAGAGCCGGACG
>NZ_CAMFHL010000060.1 GCF_945952095.1 uncultured Arsenicibacter sp.
CCGCGATTCCTCCCCGCCGTGAACGAACGGGGTTTCTTCGCGGGGTTCTCATGAACTGGTCCAATGGCCGGAACACCCTGAAAGTCTGGACACAGGAAGTCCTGATTTTTTTGTTCCTATTCGTACTGATGTCCCTGAACGCATGGAACCGGCTTACTTCCGCAGATGATTTCGGAAGGGCGCTGCTGTTCTTCCTCATCCTGTACGGACAGGCCCAGTTCCATCGGTTTGTCCTGTTTCCGCTCTTGTTTTCCGGGCAGGTCCGGCACTATATTTTCTGGACCGTAACTGCCCTGGTGCCTGGAACATTCCTTGTCTGGGCAGCCAATTACAGGATTTACCCGGAATTATGCCCGCTGGAACAGTGGCGTGAAACAGGGCTTTTTTTACTGGCTACCAGCTTTGTGAGCCTGCTGGTACTGGTTGCTGTTTTTCTGATACAGCGGTTTTATCAGCAACAACAACAGCGCCACGCCGACCAGGTACTCCAGCAGGATGAACAGATCCGTTTTCTGCATGCCCAGCTCAACCCTCACTTCTTTTTTAACACGCTGAATAACCTGTATGGGATCAGTCTGCACGAGCCCGCCCGCATGCCGGAACTGTTGATGCAGCTATCGAAGCTGATGCGGTATCAGGTCGAAAGCAGCCGCCGGGCATGGGTCACGCTGCAACAGGAAATCGAGTTTATTACCAGCTACATTACCCTGGAGCAGGAACGGCTGGGAAAACGCTGCCGGATCAGTTACCAGCCCCCGGCAGATGAACCGGCATTACAGAGCTACCAGCTGGCACCTCTGTTGCTTATGCCCCTGGTTGAAAATGCCTTTAAACACGGAACGGGCGACCTTAAAGGCTGCTTTGTCGATATAACGATACACCTGAAACGAAACCGGTTAGACCTCACGATTAACAACTCACTGCCCGTACATAAACCGGCAGAAGGGTCAACCGGTGTCGGTTTAGAAAACACCCGGAAGCGGCTCGATATGCTGTATCCGCAACAACATGAACTGGTCCTGCTTCATGAAAACGACCGGTTTATTACCCGTTTAGCCATTCAGTTAACCCAAAGACAACATGCCCGGCCGCTTAACGTGTTTGATTATTGATGACGAGCAGGCTGCTCATTATGTTCTCCGGCATTACATCGGGCAGGTTGATCAGATTGAGCTGGCCGGTAGCTGTTACGATGCCCTTGAGGCGATTAATTTCCTGCACCGGCAACCCGTTGATCTGCTGTTTCTGGATATTAACATGCCACAGATTACCGGGCTACAGCTGCTTCAGACCCTGGCCCACCCGCCCCGCGTCATTTTAACGACGGCTTACTCGGAGTTTGCTCTGGAAAGTTATGACTATGGTGTAGCCGATTATTTACTGAAGCCCATTGAGTTTGCGCGGTTCCTGAAAGCGGTCGATAAAGTGATCGGCAGCTTATCCGCAGAGCCGAAGCAACCACATGCCCTGCCTGTCAGTACAGCGGGTTCTCTGGTGATCAAGGTAGACGGCGACCGGATACGAATCAACTATGATGACCTGTTATATGGTCAAAGCTGGGGCAATTACCTGAAGTTATTTACGGCAACGCAGGTCTACATTACGCCCCTGACGATGACTGAGCTGGAGCAGCGACTGCCTGACGGCCGGTTTATACGCATACACAAATCCTACCTCGTAGCGCTGGACAAAATCAGGCGACTGAGCGGGAATGAGGTGTTTATAGGCGACGCAACCCTACCGGTAGGGCTTACCTACCGGCGTGAGTTAGTGGATCGTCTGCGTTAACCGTTCGCTGAGGGATCATGACGTAGCTTGCTTACCATCCGTATACAGCTTAATGCCCGGCGTAAGGCCGAAGCTGTTCCGCAAGGCGACCCGCGCCGCATGATAGCCACACATGCCGTGAACACCGCCGCCCGGCGGAGTTGACGACGAGCAGATGTATAGGTGTTTGGCGGAGGTTGCATACGGACTCAGGCTGATGGTCGGGCGGGTAAACAACTGGCCGATGTCGATCATCCCGCCGCCAATATCGCCCCCGATAAAATTCGGGTTCCAGGCTTCGATCTGGGCGGTATTCATTGTATGCCGTGCCAGAATCAGGTCGCGGAAGCCGGGAGCTACCCGCTCAACCTGCTGTTCGATAAGTCCGGTCATATCGGCCGTCGAGCCGTTGGGCACGTGGCAGTACGCCCAGCCGGTATGTTTTCCTTCGGGTGCCCGCGTCGGGTCAAAGAGACTTTGCTGGGCCAGAAGCACATAGGGTTTGTCAGACAGCTTGCCATCATAAATAGCCTGTTCTCCCGCCGCAATGTTGTCGAGCGTTCCGCCGAGGTGCAGGGTTCCGGCTTTGTGACACAACGGATTTTTCCAGGGAATCGGCCCATCAAGGGCCCAGTCAATTTTAAAGATGCCGGCTCCATACCGGAAGCGCTCCAGTTGTCCCCGATACACCCCGGAAAATTCCTGACCGGCGATGCGCAGGAGCTGCTTCGGCGTAAGATCAAACAAAACCGCCTTTGCTTCGGGGATGTCCTTCATTGAGCGAACCTCAACATCAGTCCGGATTTCGCCGCCAAGCGACTTAAAATAAGAGGCCAGTGCATTCGCAATGGCCTGCGACCCTCCTTTGGGCAGCGGCCAGCCATGCCGGTGACCGGCGGCCATCAGCACCAGGGCAATGGCTGAGGTAGTCAGGTTGGTAAGCGGTAAAACCGAGTGGGCAGCCATGCCAGCCAGTAACCCTTGTGCTTCAGGCGTTTTAAACCGTTTTACCAGCTGTGTAACCGGCAATAAGGCATTGAGCCCGAACTGTGCCAGATCAATCGGGTGATCCGGCCAGCGAAGGGGTCCCAGCAGATCGGGCGCCAGCGTCGGCCATCTGGCAACAATCGATGAGAATAGCGCCTGGTACGCCTTCGCGTCTTCACCCAGCAACCTTGCCGTTTCCGTTACCGACCCTTTCAGAACCGCTACCCGCCCGTTTTCAAAAGGATGGGCGGCGGCGATTTCCGGAACGATAAATGACAGGCCATGTTCATGTAAGGGCAAGCTCCGGAAAAACGGTGATCCCGCCGCCATCGGGTGAATGGCCGACCCGATATCATGCACGAAGCCGGGCAAGGTCAGTTCCGCTGAGCGGGTTCCGCCGCCAATGGTGGGGCGCGCCTCCAGTATCAAAACCGATAGTCCGGCATGTGCCAGAACGATGCCGGCACTCAGGCCATTCGGACCGGACCCGACTACGACGGCATCATATTTCTTTTGTAAATCACTCATCGCCAGCTTTCTGGTTTATGCAGTACGCGCCCGTCCGGTTTCAGCAGCCAGCCCGTTACCGGATTCAGGTGATAACCACCCATCTCAGGCCCCCTGGCAGCCAGCAGTTGCTGCATGGTCGGCTGGGTATAGCCGGTATCGTCGGTCACGCGGCTACTGATTACGGTTTCGGTGCCGTTCCAATGCCAAAGGTACCGAAAACGGACGTGGGCTTTATCCAGCACCGGCTCCTGTAGTTCGGCAATTGCCCAGGTTTTACCGCCGTTGGTGCTGATTTCTACTTTGCGGACTTTCCCGCGACCGCTCCAGGCCAGTCCCTTAATTTCGATCCAGCCCCGCTCAACTGTTGCCGGAAAGGCCGGAAACGTGATAATCGAACGGGCATCCATGTCAAAACTGAATTGCCGGATTTTGCCGTCGCGGATACCTTCTGTGTACTTCGACGTTTCTTCGCGGGTTTGCCAGGGGGAGTCTCCCAGTTCCAGCCGCCGGAGCCATTTAACGTTGGTATTGCCTTCCCAGCCCGGCAAAAACAGGCGGACGGGATACCCTTGCTCCGGCCGCAGTGCTTCACCGTTTTGTGCATAGGCAATAATGGCATCGTCCCAACCTTTCGTAACCGGAATGCTGCGGGTCATCAGGGCGGCATCGCCTCCCTCGGCCAGAAACCACGATGCACCCGGCCTGACACCGACCTCCCGGAACAGCGTTGACAGCCGGACACCGGTCCACTCGCTCTGACTGGTCAGCCCGCAAATATCCTGCGGAGACAGTTCCTCCTTACCCGAGCGGAAATTGCCCGAACATTCCAGAAACGCAATTCGGGACACGCCCGGAAACCGTTTTAAATCGGCCAGCGTAAACACCACCGGACGTTCCACCATGCCGTGAATGACGAGCTTATAGGTTGCCGGATCAATCGCTGGAACGCCGTTATGATGCCGTTCAAAGTGGAGGTCGGACGGGGTGATGATGCCGTGAAAATCCTGTAGCGGTGAACGGGATGAAATATCGGACGGCTTTTTAATCAGTTTTTCAAAATGCGACCGTGTACCAATTTCACCCGGCGGCGTACCGGGTACTTTGGCCGGATCGTCAACCTTGAAAAACGATACCGGTACTCCGGTCTGAACGGCTTTAGCAAACGATGTTTTGAGGATGGCCACGGCGGCGGTAGCCATACCTCCCAGGGCTGTCCGTCGTTTAATTGCGTTTTTTTGCTGCATACACGTTACTTAACAACGGCTCCGCCGGTGCGGTCATCGGGTACAAATAAAGGTCTGGCCGGCATGCTGACGGCTGGCAACGATTTTGCGTTGAGGGTTGCGGTCGAGTCAATCAGCCCGTTTGCGCGCAGCAGGAAGGCAGTCAGGTGATATACTTCCTGATCAGATAAACTGCCCGGCGCATTGAACGGCATACTCCGCCGGATATAATCGAACAAAGTAGTCGCGTAGGGCCAGTACGTACCGATTGTCTTTTCTTTCGGCTTCTGCGGATTTCTGACCAGTCGGTTTTGCGGCCCTTCGCCCTGCAAACCGTGGCAGGCCGCGCATTTTGCCCGGTAAATCGCTTGTCCGGACACGGCATTACCCGAACCGGCCGGAAGCCCTGTCCCGTCCGGCTTTATGTCAATGTCCCATGCGCGGATGTCGGCGGGTGTAGCGGGCCGGCCGATACAGAAGCGGGCAGGCAGTACCAGCGAGTCAGCCCGTAACGCAGGTATCCTCTCCGGACGCGTTCCGGCATACTGCCTGAAAACGGTTCCGGAGAGGATCAGTCCTGATAGAAGTAGCAAACTAATGCGCATCGTTAATAACTGCCGGCCTGTAAGGTGCTCTCCGACAGGGCATATTTCCGGTTAAAGCGGTCCAGGACCACGTAAATTGAATCCTTGTTTTCATTGATACCGGTTAAGATAACCCGCGATCCGTCGGTGGTTTGGTAGTGCAGAATCATCCGGTTGCGTTTGCCATCCCGTTTGGACTCTGACCGTATGCCTTTGGTCCGGCGGGTTGACCGGGCCAGCGGATCAATTTTGGGGTCTTCCGGACCAATTGCTGCCAGGGCTTGCTTCGGAATCCAGTTATCTTCGGCTGCCGGCTTTTTCGCTGTCTTTTTATCGTCGTTCAGCGCTTCACGCCCTTCCGGATCGCCTTCGCGGTATTTGTCCTGCAAGTACAGCACATGCTGCTGAGGATCAGCATCGTAATAAAAGACCCGCTGCCCTCCGGCAACACCGGTCAGCTCAAAGGTCCGGTTAACGTCCCGCATCGGCGACCCGCCCCCGTTCGACAAATCAAGCGGTACGGCCCTGTTGGTCTTAAACGTCAGGGTAGACCATTTTTCAAACGTCGCTTCTTTCCAGCGGACCGTATCGAGCGGGGAATACGGCAGCAGTTTACCGTTTAACTTAAATTCCGTGACGTGGTAGTTGCCCCGCAGCGCCGCGACACCCTTCTGCGCCGGTTGCTTGTACGGATCATACCGGAAATTGACGTACTGAATCCAGAACAGCAGCACGATAAAAATACCGATGGTAGCTGTCTTCAGGCCAATCCGCATGAATCGCTGCCAGGGCTTCGTTAACGCCGGATAGTAAACCGACGGAATTGTATACTGTTCCCGGATCAGCAGGTTATACAGCGAAGGGATATAATCGATCAGCAGAAAGGCCGCCAGTAAGACAAAGTAGGAACTGTAAATGTGTACGCCGCCATCATAGGCAAGGTTCACATAAACAATGTCGGCCAGCGCGCCGAACAGCAGGATGGCTCCCCAGAACGTGGTGGCACGGAAGAACAGGAGCGCACCGGCCAGTACCTCCACCACGCCGGTGAAAACTTCGTACCAGGGAACAATCCCGATTGAGAGCCAGTAAATTTTCTGTGCGGTAAGGTCGCCGAAGTTGGTATTGAGCAATCCCAGCGACGGATAGGGCAACTGCGTCGGCATCAGTTTGGTATACCCGAAGCCGATGATGCCGATGCCGGCACGGTACCTGGCAACCACCCGTAACCAGTAATACAGGGTCCGGTATTGGGTCGGGGATGGCTTACGGAGTTGGTCTGCCGCCGTCCAGATCAGCCCGATTACGGTCGAAACGGCGAGAATAAACAGCCATTCACCATATCCCAGCCACGCAGGCCACCAGGCGACGCCACGCCCCAGCAACGATGGCTGAAACCGGGCAATGTCGTACAGGTCGCGGTAATGCAGGTGCAGCCAGTCGAGCGAAAAGGCGTTTTTGTACCAGTTCCAGCTGTTCGGAATGGCAAAAATAAGAATAAACGGCACGGCAATCCTGAAGAGAAGCAGTTGCCATCCGGACCAGTTGCCGGCCGTATTACCGGTATCTGTGTCGGCTGACGGATGCAGAATTGCGTCTCCGGAAACGGTCTCGTTTTGAGCCACCGGCTCAATGCCGGCGGTTGATTGGTTAATCACAGACATGATGAGCAGGGTTTTGGTTAGAGGACAACCCGCTGACGGCGGCCGGTTTTACGGGCTTCTTTCAGCAGATACTTCCTGTTGATTTTTTCGAGTGCGATATGCAGCGAATCACCGGCGCTGTTGGTTCCGTGCAGGTAAATCTGCGTGCTGTCGGGCTGCTCAAACCGTAGCGTCAGTACATCGCCGGCCAGCGCTTTATTCCGGTTTTTCAGCACCAGTTGCCGCGAGGCCGGATTATAGGAATAGTGATAATAGTGTCTGCCACCGGAGCCCGCCAATTCGTAGTTCCGGTCTTCATCCCGTTTATAAATTTCCTCAGTTCCGGCCTCCGCCAGCGGTACCGGCTGATTAGACTTAATGCTGATGGTTGCCCATTTTTCAAAAACCACATCCTGCCAGCGCACCGGATCGGTTTCTGAATAGGGAAGCACGGTGTTATTCACTTTAAACTCACGTACATTGTAAACACCGGCAGTTCCGGCCAGTCCTTTTTCCGCAGGGAAGTGATACGGCCCTTTTTTGTAGCCGGCATAGGCTTTATACCCGTAAATACCAACGAAGAACAGGACGAATGCGGTTTTCAGGCCAACTCTGAGTGACCGTTGCCACGAAGCCGACAGGACAGGTTTAAACCGGTTAGGCAGCGTGGCTTTCTCCAGACTGATGAGCGTAAATAACCGGACGGCATCAAACGCAAACAGGTACAGCGCTATCACAATCAGATAGAGGCTATAAACGTATTCGCCGCCCTCATAGGCCAGGTTGGAGACGAAAACATTGCCCGTAAACGGCAGGATTACCAAGGTACCGATGGTGGCTGTTTTCCGGTTCAGCAACAACAGCGCACCGATGATCTCAACCAGCCCCAGAAACGATTCGTAAGAGGGTACAATACCGAGACTCAGAGAGAATAACTTCCAGGCCGAAAAGTCGCCATACGCCGTATTCAGATTACTGATCGACGGAAACGGGGCCTGTAAAGGGAAAAATTTTATGAAGCCATAGCCGAGAATACCGAGCGCGAGCCGGTAACGCAACAGTACCCGCAACCAGTAGTAGAGCCGGTCATAGCCGGTCGCCCGGTTGTCCCGCAGACTCCAGACAATAGCACCGATCAGGGCTATGCCGGCGAGAACGGCCCAGTTCAAAAAGGTATCTCCGCCTGCAAAAAATGTTGGCTGATAGCGGGTTAAGTAAAATATATCCCCGTAACTGAGGTCGCTCCACCGGATTGAAAACAACAGGCGGTAGTACTTCCAGTCCAGTGGAAATGCCTGTAGGATAAAGTACAGGAAGGTAAACCGAAACAGATACTTCTCCGCATTGGTCCAGGCAGGTCTGTTTGTATATGTGTGATCAATAATACCCATAGGTATACTAGTTTAAATAACAAAGCAATACGATCAGGTTCGTGCAGCATAATCCCCGGCAACAGTTTGTTGCCGGGGAGCGGGTAAGGGTTAGCTGGGGTTAGTTTTTTATCAGCGGGCCGGCTCGTTTGGTCGCTGCGGTCCCTGATTGATTACCTTACGGGTTTGTAAATCAAATTTCTGTCCTTTGCTAAGAAAGTAAAACGGACCTCCGGTGCTGTTTTGTCCCGAAGGATATTTTGTATTCCCGGCAATTTGGTTTGCTTCATAAATGCCGACAAACGAGGCTCCGATCACCTCAAACGTATTCTGCTGGACCACAACGGCCGTACTTTCATCAATGCCGATTCCTAACAGCTCAGGACGGGTTTTAATGACATCAATCAGGTCAAACTGCCGGTTACGGCGTAGTACGTGCTGATCGATGGTCACATTATGGATAAAATCCAGTCCCTGCGTATGATCGCCGATCATGATCGCGTTTCCTTTGGTATCGCCGCGGACCATAAACGATCCCAGAATCGTTGCCCCAGCCGATGTTCCGCCGATCACACCGCCCCGTGCCAGCACATTGTTAAACTCTTTGTGTGCGAGCGTATTCAGGTACGAATCTGCCAGACGCCAGTGCCGGCCACCCACAAACCACACTCCGGTAGCCGTTTTAAGCGGCTCCACAAAAGACTCCTTGCCGGCTTCCTTCGGGTCGCGGGTGTGCAGTACCGTCACCTGTTTCACACCCAGCGAAAGCAGTTTTTCCTTTTCGCGGGAAGGTGCGGCAGCGCTTGAATCATCCCCCGCCGTCGGAATCACGACAATGTGGGCATTGGCTGCTCCACCGGCCAGTTCGATAAACCGGTTCCATAGTTCAGGGCCCATATTACCACCCCCGACAATGACCAGAGCTCCTTTTTCAGGACCAACGGTTTTGGTTTGTGCCTGAACCAGTGTCGTGGTGGTCAGGATGACAGCGATCAGCCAAACGAGCTTTTTCATGTTAATACCCTGCATTTTGTGTAAGTGCTTTGTCTGCCAGAATTTCGCTGTTTGGAATCGGGAAAACAAATTTATTGGCATCAGAAATGCCTAAAACTGCCGTTGCCCGCCCCGTGCGGACGAGGTTAAACCACCGGTCGGCTTCGAACGGAAACTCTACCTGCCGCTCCTTTTCGATGGCCAGTAACAAATCGGCCGCCGTAGACGCCGTTGACAGGGGTACACCGGCACGGTCGCGGATGGCGTTCAGGTCGGCCAGAGCAGTGGCAAGTTTGCTTTGCTGTGCCCGCGCTTCGGACCGGATAAGGTACAGTTCGGCAATCCGGATCAGGTAGGCCGGATCGGTGCCGGTTGGTGTGCGGTAATACAGTTTGCCATACCACAGGTTACCGGGAGGAGCCGTTTGCGCAATCAGTTCTTTGCGGTTACCCCCTACGTTCGCATCATTGAGCAGGGTGACCAGCTGCGCGTTAGGTGCCCATTCGCGGCGGCCGCTCAGTGCCGGCGGTAACCACCAGTTAAAATGTCCGTTTTTAAACGAGTTGGAATAAGCAATTTCAAGGACTGACTCATTGGTATTCACTGCGTTATTAGCAAAGAAAGCGCTGTAGGGTTTCACCAGTTTATACGACGCGGCATCGTCGATCAGCTTTGTCGCGTAGGTCTCGGCCTGAGCCCATTCCTTGCGGTACAGGTGGTAACGGGCACGCAGCGCCCAGACCGTTTTCCGCGTTACACGGTTGCGGTTGGTCGTTTCGGTGAGCAGCGGCTCGGCGTCCGTCAGATCTTTCAGGACCTGCGCATAGGTAGCATCTGCTGTGCTGCGCGGAATGCCGGTGTTATCAGACGGCTTCTTCGTCGCCTGTAAAACCAGCTGAATACCGCCCCAGCCGCGTACCAGGTCAAAATACGACAGTGCCCGGATGGCCAGTGCCTCGCCCTGAATCTGTGATTTCCGCGTCGCGGTCAGTAACGGATCGTTCAGGTTCGGGACCGTTTCCAGCAGGTAATTCGCAGCCAGAATGGTCCGGTAGATCGACTGCCAGGCCGACCCGACATACCCGTTATCGGCCGTTACTTTCCGTGCCGTAATTTCCTGGGGTGCTCCCTGCGAGCCTGTCCACTGAATATCGCCGCCGGACAGATAAGACAGCGCCGGGAAGTTTGATCCGTAATAGCCGTCGCTGCCAAGCCGGTTATACAAACCGTTCAGGGCTACTTCGGCGGAGTTTGCATTGGTAATCGCCAGGGATTCATCGACCTGTAATTGAGGCTGCACATCCAGAAAGTATTTGCAGCCGGTCAGTATCCATAAAAACGGTACCAGAATAATGTATTTTTTCATAAAAAGCTGCTGACTATCAGAGTGTGAGGTTAATACCGAATTGTGCCGTGCGTGGCAGTGGCGGTGTTCCAAGGTCATACCCCTGCGTGGTCTGGTTGCCGGTTACGTTTACTTCCGGATCCGGCCCCTGGTACTTGCTTAACAGCCAGAGGTTCGACCCGTTGTAGTATACCCGTGCCGACGTTACGCCGATCCGCTGTAAAATCCGTTTCGGAATCGTATAGCCAAGCACAATGCTGTTCAGGCGGATAAAGGACGCATCTTCGATAAACCGGCTCGTCGGGCTGAGGTTGTAGTTATTGCCGATGGTCGTAATCCGTGGTACGTCCGTAATATCGCCCGGCTTCTGCCAGCGGTTCAGCTGATTTTTGTTGATAGCGCGGCGGTCATCGCGGGTGCCACCCGATTCATGGAAGAACCGGTTATTGTTGTAGGTTTTGCCGCCGTACGAGAAATTGACGAAAACGGACAGATCAAAGCCTTTGTAGGTCAGCGTGTTGTTGAGGCCACCCACAATTTTAGGCAATGCCGTACCGACAAACTGCCGGTCAGCAGCCGTCAGGTTGCCGTCTTTGTTATAATCGTCATACACAGCGTCGCCGGTTTCCGGGTTCACATACAGCTGCTTGTAGACGAAAAAGGCATGGAACGGATACCCCTGCTGCATGCGTTCGGTGGCATAGCTGGCATCTACCGGCAGGGAAAGTTTTTCAATCCGGTTCCGGTTGGTTGAGATGTTAAAACCAGTGTTCCACTGCAGGCCCGCCCGTTCAATATTGACAGTATTAATGCCAAGTTCAAGGCCCTTATTGCTGATCTCGCCGTCGTTCCGGTAAATAGACGCGAAGCCTGAGCTTTGCGGCAGCGGCACCTGCAGCAGCAGATCATACGTGTATTTTGAGTAAGCATTGACCTCCACTGACACGCGGTTATTCCACAGACCGATGTTCAGACCGGCGTTGGCCTGGCGGGTTGTTTCCCACTTCAGGTCCGGATTCGCCAGCTGCACCGGGAAGGTTCCCGGATTGTCCTGGTAGTTATAGCCGCCACCCCACAAACCACGTGACGCATAGTTATCAATACCATTCTGATTGCCGGTCCAGCCCACGCTCGCCCGCAGTTTCAGGTCGCTGATGGCAGGTACGTTCTGCAGAAAATTCTCCTGTTTGATCTGCCAGGCAACGCCAGCCGAGGGGAAATAACCCCATTTGTTGTTGGTTCCGAAGCGCGAAGAGGCATCAGCCCGCAAGCTGGCTTCGATAAAGTATTTTTTGGCGAAGTTGTAATCCACACGGCCGAATACAGAAACCAGATTGTTCTGCCCGCGGGTTGACGACGACGTGGTTACCGATGCCGATGCAATCTGTTTGAAGGCGTCCGACGGGAAGTTTGTCCCCTGTGCCAGCGTCTGCGTGGCAGTACTGCCCTGAACAGAGTTACCGAGCAGCGCTCCGAACGTGTGTCTGCCGCCAAAGCTGTGCCGGTAGTTCAGCGTCTGCTCATTAATCCAGATCAGGTTGTTACTGATGCTGGAAGTAGCGAGGCCCTTGCTGGCACTGCCCCGGTTGGTCAGCGTATTCCAGTATTCATATTCGTCATAATTGTTGTAGTCGATGCTCCAGCTTGACCGGAATTTCAGGCCGTCGATGATGTCGTACTCGCCATACAGGTTGCCGATGTAACGGGTACTGATCGAATGCATGTCGGTATTATTGATCAGCACATCCAGGTTATCGAAACCGGCCCATTTAGCATACGAACCGTCCGAATTGAATTTGGGCAGGTACGTCGGCGTGTGCAGTGCTGCCTGAAGGATACCACCCTGCGGGCCATCACCGACCCGCGCATTGGTGCGGTCGGAGCGGGAAAGAATATTGCTGGAACCGATCCGGATTTTGCGGTTCAGTTCATGGTCCAGGTTTATTTTCAGACTGGCCCGCTGAAAGTCGTTGGTACGCAGTGTTGCCTGCTGGCTTGTATACCCGCCACCGATATAAAACCGCGTCTGCTGATTGCCACCCGACACCGACAGGTCATAATTGCGGAGGGCACCGGCACGGAAAATATCGCCCAGGCGGTCATAGGTTGGCTGCTCTTCCGGCAGGCCACGGCCTGCGACACCGTTAACCAGCTGGTCTTTGGGCCGGAAAGGCCGGGTGGCAAACGGCTTACCGTCATTTACCCAGGCTTCGTTGATGATGGTCGCGTGTTCGGGGCCTGAGACCAGGTCCCACAATTTGGGTGCCCACGACTCCCCTGCCGAAGCGTTCAGAGAAACCTTTGTTTTTGTGTTGTAAGCGCCCCGTTTGGTCGTGATAACCACCACCCCGTTTGCTGCCCTGGCCCCGTAAATAGCGGTTGCCTCGGCATCTTTCAGGATCGAAATGGATTCTATATCCGCCGGGTTAATGTCTGCCAGCGGGTTATTCGACTGCCCCTGGGTTGTGATTTTTTGTAACGACTGGTTGTTAACGAAGACACCGTCAATCACGTAGAGCGGATCGTTGCTGGCGTTAATGGAGGTGTTTCCCCGAATACGGAAATAGATTCCGTCACCGGGTACACCGGTATTCGACGATACCTGGACACCGGCAACCCGCCCCTGCAATTGTTGTTCGAAGCTGGCTACGGGACGGTTTCTGATGTCTTCTGCATTGATCTGTGTAACAGCACCAACCAGATTTTTACGGTCCTGCGTACCATAACCAACCACCACAATCTCACTCAGCTGCCGCTCATCGGTCTCCAGCCGGACGGTCAGGTTACCTTTACTACCGGCCACCGGCAGCTCCTGCGTTTTGTGCCCGATAAACGAAAAGACGAGGACAGCATCAGGATCAGCCTCGATCCGGAAAGCCCCGCTTGCATCACTGACCGTTCCGCGCGTGGTGCCTTTCAAGGTAATACTTACCCCCGGCAGTGGTTCTCCTTTTGCATCGGTTACTTTTCCCTGGATTGGTTGCACTGCTACCCTGGTCATTGCCTGCGGCATCGCGTTGGGTACAGCCGTTGCCTGAGCCGGATGCAATCCGGCAATTGTCAGTCCGATCAGTAGAGGAGCCGCCGCCATACCGGAAGGCATAAGCCACTGCTCCTTCTTCTTACTTACATGCTTGTAAATCAACTGCTTCATGTTTGAATTTATGCCGGCATCTGTCGATGCCTTTTGTTGAATCCGGTTAATGAAGTGTGGTTCGGGTAAATAACTTCGGTGACAGGCAGGTTCATTTTCTGTTGACTGATTCCTCCGAGCCTGCATTTCTTAGGTCTCAGCTGTACATGAATGAAAGGGCCCCTCCTGCCGTATTCACCGAAGTTATTCGTTTAGTTCCTATATTATATCTATTCTATATAATTAATAGATTAATAGTGTCTAATTAAGCATGATCCGATTAGAAAGCATTTAATCTGTTTAAAAAAGGAAATAAATCCGATCTGTTAGCGCACAGAAGTTAAGAAACGCTGCACAGTGATATCAACAATGACCGGTAGTTCTGACTTCCGGCAGGAAGCAGCAACGTTACCCGTATCATGGTTACTTTATCAATAATTACTGTGCAGGCAGTAATTGAAGAACGGTGTAAAGTTAATTGGCATTTTTTCAGGAATGCAAACGCTTAGCATACTTTTTTAATAGAAAATGAATAGATATTAGTTAAATACAATAAATAGTAAATATAATTTTGTGCTCAGATAGCTGTTATTGCCGATATGGCAGCTTTGGCTTTATTGTCAATGGAGTTTTTGTATTCATGTTTTTCGTACGTAATCGCTTTTCCGAAATACTCAATCGCCAGCTGATTATTACGACGGGATTGATAAATATAGCCTAACTGCAGGCATGAACTGGCTCCGACATGGTCCTGTTTGTCGGCCAGGGCCACGGCGCGCTGAAAGTAAGGTATGGCCTTTTCATGCTCGTTCAGCTTCTGCTGTATCCGGCCCTTCCGGAAATTCAGCTCAGCCCGCTCCGCCTGTGTCGGCAGAGACAATTCCGTGATGCCGGCAATGGTGGCCCACGCTTCCCGAAAATATCCCCCGTCGGACTGAAAACGGGCTTTTAACAAAAGCGGGTCAGGCAGCGTATGGGTACCGGCATAATCAGCGTAAAATTTCTGGGCTACCTTATCCGATTCCGTCAAGGCCTTTCCGGTTTTCGGAATGGCATCCAGGTAGCCACGGGCCGCTTTTTCATCGCCCGATAACCAGCCGGCCATAGCCAGCCTGAACAGCACATCTTTCCGGAACGACTGCCCGTGGAAAGTTGTCTGAAAACGTGTGTAGTGTTTTGTTGCGAGGGGATACTGCCCGCGCTGCAGGGCGATATCGGCCAGATACTGGTCATAGACAGGCATCGGCAGGTAGTCACTGCCGGCAGGCCTTTTCTGAATCAGTGCATATGCATTGTCGCTTTGGTTGTCCTTCAGATAAAGGGCCGCACCCATAAAATTCACGGCGAGGTTTTCGGGATGTGCCTGCACAAAACGTGCTAATTCCAGCCGGTTCTGATTGGTCAGACCGATGACAAACCCGTTGACAAAAAAACGGTAAAATGCGGCTTCGTCACCGAACACCGGATCGTGGGTGGCTCTCTCAAGCTCAGAAAGTCCCTGGCGTACATTTCCTTTCAGGCCGAGCAGACGGGTGATCCACCGGAAATTATCCGGAACCGATCCGATCAGAACATGCATTACACCCAGTGTTTTCAGGTTGGGGGTAAAGTCGGGAAACGCTTTCTGGTTTTCAACCAGTAATTTATAGGCGGCGATGGCATGCTGACCGGCTTTTAATTCATGGCCGAATTTCATACACAGCAATGCCCGGTGAAAACTAACCTCCGCCTGCAGGAAACGGGTATACGGGGATGATTCAGGCAACGTTTCGAGCTGGTCAAGCCGCGTATCCTGCACGTCGGCCAGCCGCTCGAACTCCCGCTGGTTTTCGGTGGTAAAGACCTGAATCAGATCTGCATAATCTTCCAGCATCAGCCGGAACCCGTTGCCGGCCGGCTCAAGTGCGAGCCGTTGCCGCGCATTCCGGATCCTGAACTGGGTCAGTTCGGTATAGGCTGCCCGGCAGTTCGGGGAAAACGCATCGCCTGCTGCCTGTGTACCGTTTCCAGAAGAAAATACCGGCATTAACAGTACGGTGAGCATGTACAGATACCTCATGCATCAGTCTTTAGGTTCATAGATATTACCAACTACAGAAGCGACAAACGACTCGGGGAAAAACCGGGGTAATACGGTACCTACCTTGTTTATAAAGCCGGCCACGACTTCCGCTTTGTGATTGAAGAGGGCTTCGACTCCGATTCTGGCAACTTCCTCAGGTTTCATATTAACCTTGTCGGCCGTTTTACGGATCGATTCACCCATACGGGCACGGTTAACGAAATCCGTATCGGTACTGCCCGGACTCAGGCACGTAACCGACACCGGTGAATGACGCAGTTCATGGCGTAATCCCCTTGTAAAGGAAACCACGAATGATTTAGACGCTGCGTACACGTTCACATACGGTACCGTCTGGTAAGCGGTGGTGCTGCCCACGTTCAGCAGGTAGCTTTTAGGCTGCTGCTGGAGTACAGGAATAAAATAATGGCAGATCGACAGTACTGCATTAATATTCACATTGATCAGTTCGAGGTGTTCTTCCAGCGGAATCTGGCTGAAATAGCCGTTAACCCCAAAACCGGCATTGTTAATCACAACAGTAAGCCGGGCATGAAAGGGAGTTGTCCAGATAAAAATACGTTTGGCAGCATCAGGGGCCGAGAGGTCCTGGATAAGCAATTCAACTTTTATCCCGAATTCTTTTCGAAGTTGCCGGGCAACAAGCTGTAGTTCGTCTTCTGCCTTATCGATCAGCAGCAGATCGAAATGCCGCCCGGCAAGTTCTGCGGCAATGGCCTTACCAATTCCTTTTGCTGCCCCGGTTACGAGTGCGTATGACATGCGTATGCTGTTGTAGAGGTATTAACTAATAACGAAACTGGCCAGGTGCTGATAGAACGGTGTTCTGCTTCTGGCATGTTTGGGCTGGTATTTACCCGTAATAACCGGAATATACATGACCCGACGACGGCTTTGTGCTCCTTCAAACGGCGACTGCTGAACACGGTGCCAGAGACTGCCGTTGTGGATCGTCAGGTCACCCGCTTCAATTTCCAGCGCGACTTCATTGGGATCCGGATTATGGTCCATAAACTGACGTTTATAGAAGAGCGTTTGCAGAATATTCTGTTTATGGGTACCCGGCAGTACCCGTAACCCTCCGTTTGACGACGGACAGTCATCCAGGTGGAGTCCTACGTTCAGCATTGGCATGATCCGCTGGCCCAGAAACAAATCCCTCGGACTGTCGGTGTGCCAGCCCATTTGTGAAAAGCTGCTGTATTGCGACCTCACGTAATGGTTAACGACCAGCCCGTCTTTTTCATCTTCACTGATCCGCCCTTCGTATGGTCCCAGAAATCCCGTTAGTGCGTGTAGCCGCTCATCTTTAATAAATTCATTGAGCACGGGGCTGAATTGATTGGCAAAGGCAAACCGCTGCACAATCCGGTTATTATTTTCATCCTTCCCGTATTTAATGGGCACTCCGTTAATTTTTTCCAGATTAGTATCAATCCATTTTTTTTCAATCTGTTGTAATTCGTTTACAAAAGACCGGATTGCGTCTTTATTAACAAATCCCTTAAAATGAATGAATCCGTTTTTATCAAAGAAGGCAACTTGTTCTGCGGTTAATTTTCCCGAAAACCGGAACGTCTGGTATGTTTTTGATGACATGATTTTATAATATCTATAGACTATATAGTCTAATTAAGTAAAAAATAATTCAAATTATACAGGATGCTAAAAAAACAGATGAGACTGCTATTATCTGTTCCTGTGAACAAAAACTGACAACCATAAACCATAGTACTATTTAGTGTAAATATTACCCGTAACTATGACATGATTCATCTTATCTGAGTCGTGCTGCTGTGATAATTTGATGATGCAATGCTAACAGATAAAAAATAGTAATGCAAGAATTATTTTATATTTTTTTTATAAACATATTAATTTACTGCTTAAATAAGTAGATTAGTATGTAAAATAAAATAGACTATAGAATAGATATATTATATCTGATTATACCAAAAAGTGTTTTACTGCACTTATTTTAAAAAAATTAAAAAATAGTTTGAATTCAATTTATTTATCAAATAGTTTTGTGAGCATAATTCGCAATAATCCTCAAATTTACCCAAAAGTCTTTCTGACATCAGAACTGCATTAACTTGCGGTTATCCAATAACATTGCACAAACTGATCAACGGATACTGATAAATATCCGGCGACAAATAATATAAAGACATTGGCGTTACGTCAATTTGGTAGTCTGTTTTGTACGCCGGCTGCCAATGTTGGAAGGTAGATTAAGATGATCGTTTTCGTCGGGTTAATTAACCCGACGAAAATTTAATACTACCTTTGTAAAGAGTTTACACTTTATCAATTAACCTGCTGAATGCCCCTCTCCGATACAGAGAGAGGGGCAGCAAAACAGTGGTATTTTAGGGCAAAACGTTACTGTTAATTACTGAAACAATAAAAAATACGTCTGTCATGAAAACACAACTTCTAAGGGTAGTGCTGGTGTTATTTACCTTGTCCGGATTAGCCATGGCCAACGATGACCGCTATGAGGAGGAAATCAGGCTGTGGCATCAAAAACGGGTTGAGAATCTGAAAAAGGAGGACGGCTGGCTCAATCTTGCCGGCTTATTCTGGCTGAAGGAAGGCCGGAATACGTTCGGCGCTAAAGCCGGAAATGATATTATCTTCCCCGAAGAACATAGTGCACCCGAGCTTGGCGCTTTTATCCTGAAAGATGGCCAGGTTACGGTTGATATTGCACCCGGTGCCGGTGTTTTTCAGGGCGATGTGCCCGTACAAACACTGACGGTTTTCCCGTATGCCGGAAAGCCGGTTGTCTTGAAACACCAGTCGCTGCGCTGGTTTATCATCCAGCGCGGTGATAAATATGCGGTCCGGCTGCGTGATCTGGAGAGCGTTTGTTAAGGGTTTTCATGGCATTGACACCTATCCAGCAAGCACGGATTGGCGTATTAAAGCACGGTTTGTGCCGACTGCCGGCAAAAAAATAACGATTATTGACATTACCGGCCGTTCGTACGAACAGGATTCGCCCGGACAGCTGGTCTTTACGATTCGGGGAAAAGAGTATTCGCTGGATGCTACCGGGACTAAGGAGCATCTGAGCTTTGTTTTTGCCGACGCTTCGAATAAACACGAAACCTACGGCGGAGGCCGGTTTCTGGAGGCAGACGGGCCTGGTACGGACGGCTACACCTATATTGATTTCAACAAAGCCTATAATCCGCCCTGTGCGTTCTCACCCTACGCTACCTGCCCGACGCCCCCTAAACAAAACCGTCTGGCAGTGGCCGTTACCGCAGGCGAAAAGCGCTACGGGGACCATTAAGCGGCAATAAGCCGGCCAGCTGGAAAGCCATTCTGTTTGTCTACACTTCTCATTATCAGGGGACAATCATCTTTTTTTCCAGTTGGCCGGTTCTGATTACTTGCAATAAATATGATAGAATGAATAACAGAATCTATTTTTCCAGGATATTTTACAAAATATTATTTTTTGCTTGCATCCTATTTATGAACTTCTCTACCTTTGAGCACTCTACAATTACTACCTGCAAAGTAGTTGTTATTTTCAGTTTTATCATGATGTTCGCCGGAACCGCTCCTAGCTGAGCCGGTTTCCAGTTTACCCGGTTAAAAAATAACAAATGTATGTACACCCGAACTGTACTTTGCAGCCTGGTTGTTTCTGACATTGCTTTATCAGAAGCGCTGTTTTCCCTGTTCCCGACTGAATTTTCCTGTTGTTGCTGCTGATAAGACCCGGAACATTCGCTGCCTTGCTTTTACCCAAATAGACTATAAACAATATAGTCTTTATATTCTTCATCAACGTCATCGCTTTTACTATAACCGTCAACTGCTTCGGGCATGACTGGTAGTGGACATAATTCCGGTACCGGCATTCAAAATGCAGGTTTGACTGTCAGGCCCCGGATCATTCCTGTCTTCTGCCAGTCATGCCAGGGGTAGCTGCAACAACTAAACACATGACGAAAAATGGTACTTACTGATCTCAAAATTCTCATTAAAAAAATCGGGGTGAGTATCCTGATTTACGCGCTTCCGCTGGGTATTCTGGCGGGCGGTCTTTACGCAATAACTCATTTTCTAACCAACTAGCCGATACGATCATGGCACTTGATCAGTCATTATCAAAACGAATCACCCGTGATGCGCTAATCAGCATCGGTCTGTATGCGCTGCCGGTACTGGCGCTGGTAGCCTGGTTTGCCTGGACCGGTGAAACACCCTGGAAGCATCCCGTTAAAAACTATAGCCAGACAACCGCGCCGGCATTTCTAAGTTTTCTGGAGCCATTTTTTAAACACTTGAAATCCTGGGGATTCATCGCACTGGCACTGGCCCTGGGCGTCCTGGAGTTTGTACTTGGCCTGTATGATAACAAATGGACCGCCACCGAGAAGAAAATTGACATTATCTGTTTTGTTACCCCGAAAATCCTGATTCCGCCGGTGGTCGGGTATTTCAGCCTCCACATCCTGCCTACCATCTTGCCGGGGTTAGCCAATGTATTTTCGTGGGTGCCCTTCTGGGGCGGATTCTTTATCATTGCCGTTGCCGATGACCTGACACAGTACTGGTATCACCGGATTCACCATCAGCTGCCGTTCCTGTGGCGTTTCCACCGGACACATCACTCGGCTCCTTATATGGGTATTGCGATGGCAAGCCGGCAGAACTTTATTTACACGGTCTTTTTCTCGCAAACCTATCTGACCACTACCCTGATCTACCTCGGTCTCGGGTATCCGGCCCTGTTTGTCACGGCTATTAAAACCCTGATCACCATGACGGCACACAGCAGCGTTCCATGGGACAAACCGTTTTACAAATACCGCGTGCTACACCCGGTTGCCTGGGTACTGGAGCGCCTGATTTCAACGCCTGCCACGCACCATGCCCACCATGCCGATACAACCGATGACGGCATCGGAAATTACAAGGGTAACTTCGGGAATATGTTTTTTATCTGGGACATGATATTCGACACCGGAATTATTACGCGGCAATATCCGGCTTCGTACGGCATTAAATTTTACAAAGAAGAAGAATGGTACGCTCAGTTTCTGTGGCCGTTGTTTAAATCCCGGAAGGATGGCAGCGAACTGGCCAAAAACGGCCCCGAAGTTGGTGATGAGGTAGAACCTGTTTCCCCGCCTCAGCTGGCCGGTGCTGCCTGAACATGAAAAGCAGTGTAGTACTTCTGCTGGCCGGTCTGCTCGGATCAACCGCGTTTATGCCGAAACGGGAATTACCGGCCTCGTCGGGACGTACCGGCGATAAAATCCCCGTTTGTGCCGGAGCAGCCTGTAGAGTCCCTTCCCGCAACGCATTTATCCGGTCCGGCGCGTCTGTTTCCGGTACAAAACCGGCGGACGTTTCTGGAATGGTCTTCATAAAAGGAGGACAATTCCGCATGGGTACTGACGAATTTCCGGATGCAAAACCCATCCATACGGTCAGTGTATCCGGTTTCTGGATGGATACGCATGAGGTTACCAATGCCGAATTTGCTGCGTTTGTCAAAGCAACCGGGTATATCACCGTTGCCGAACGCCCTCTGAATCCTGCTGAATTTCCGGGCGTGCCGGCCGCTCAGCTTGTGCCGGGATCGGCCGTATTTTTACCACCGGACCGGAAACTGAACCTGACCAATTACCAGCAATGGTGGCAATATGTACCGGGCGCAAACTGGAAACACCCGGCTGGACCTGACAGTAACCTGAAAGGCCGCGAAAACGAACCGGTGGTGCAGGTCAGTTATGAAGACGCGGCTGCCTACGCCAAATGGGCCGGTAAACGGTTGCCTACCGAAGCCGAATGGGAATTTGCGGCCCGCGCTAACCGGCAAAACAGCCGCTATTACTGGGGAAACAGCCTGAAGCCTGCCGGTAAATGGGTAGCCAACATTTTCCAGGGTGAATTTCCGCAGGCAAATAAGGCCGAAGACGGCTATCGGGGAACAGCCCCGGTGAAATCGTTTCCGGCTAACCCCTATGGCCTGTATGATATGGACGGGAATGTCTGGGAGTGGTGCAGTGATCTGTACCGGCCTGATTACTACCGCCAAAGTCCGGACCGAAACCCGACAGGGCCTAAAAGCAGTTTCGACCCCGAGGAGCCGGGTACGGTAAAGCATGTGCAGCGCGGCGGCTCTTTTTTGTGCAGTGACCAGTACTGTGTCCGCTACATCGCCGGTAGCCGGGGGAAAGGTGAAACGTCCAGTGCGAGTAATAACCTTGGATTCAGGTGCGTCCGGTCGGCCGGACCTCCGGCTAAACCACTATAATTGAACACGTAACTAACCAAATCAGCATAAAAAACCGGTTCCGTTGCAGCGGAACCGGCATGGCAACACAAGGCCCGGCTTTTGCCGGCGTGTGACAGTCGTTGCAGCGACAGCACAGCCTTATTGTTTATTTAACCACTACAAAGCAATGAAAAAAAGCTTTATTGTCTTATCCTGGATTTTACTTTTTATCCTTCCGTTCAGGTTGCGGGCGCAACAGTCGCAACCCATTATCAATGCGACGCTGACCGGCCGGATTGTCGATGACCGGACGAAAGAACCACTGATCGGAGCAACCGTACAGATCAAGGGAACCACAAACGGCAGTGCCACTGATGCAGAGGGTAAATTTATCCTTAAAACCGGCCAGACGCTGCCGTTTACGCTACAGGTAACCTATATCGGCTATGAAAGCAAAGAAGTAAATGCGGTTTCCAACACCATCGAGATCACGCTGAAAGAGCGCATCGGTCAATTAAGCGAGGTGGTTGTCGTGGGATACGGCACCCAGAAACGCAGTGATATTACCGGCTCTATCTCGTCGGTTCCGCTGGAGGTTAAAAGTCAGCCGGTGGCTTCGGTTGAACGGCTCTTGCAGGGGGCCGTTGCCGGTGCCATTGTCACCCAGACATCGGGGCAGCCGGGCGGTGGCGTCAGTGTGCAGATACGGGGCAACAACTCCATCACTGCCGGCAGCGATCCGCTGTATGTGATCGACGGGTTTCCGATAAATAATGACTATTCCCTGAATGATGCCGGCGTTACCAATGGCTCCAAAATCAATCCGCTATCGTCCATCAATACCTCTGATATTGAAACAATTGATGTGTTGAAAGATGCCTCCGCAACGGCTATTTACGGGTCACGCGGGGCAAACGGGGTTGTGATTATTACCACCAAAACCGGCACGAAAGGCAAGTCCTCGGTGAATTACGACGGGTATTACGGCGTGCAGAGCGTCATCCGTACCATTCCGCTGCTGAATGCCGGTGAGTGGTGGCAGCTCCGGAAAGACGCGGCCCGCAACTCCGGCAAAACGACCTCGCTGCCAACGGTTTCCGGCTATAAGCTGGACACCTCAGGCGTAGGTACCGACTGGCAGGCAGCCGCCTTCCGTCAGGCGCCGATTCAGAACCATAACCTGTCCATCCTGTCAGGCAGTGATAAAACGAGGCTGGCCATTTCCGGTAATTATTTTAAGCAGGACGGTATTCTGCAAAATACCGGGTTCAGCCGGTATTCCACGCGCATCAACGTCGATCATGACTATAACAAACGCTTCCGGATCAGCGGCAACCTGACCGCGAGTGCAACCAGATCGGATGTCGCTCCGGCTGCCATTGTCGGCAACCTGCTGCTGACCCCGCCCTCACTCCCTGTCTACCGCGAGGATGGTTCTTTTGTGGTGAACAGCCCGTTTGAGTCAAACCTGCAGAACCCGATCAACTCGCTCTACAATCAGATCAACGTTACCAAAGCCAATCGTATATTGGGTAACGTTAGCGGGGAGCTGCTTATTACCGATGGCTTAAGGGCAAAGGTGCTCCTCGGCGCGGACATTGTCGATAATAAACAAAACCGGTACCTGCCGATTTCGACCGCCGAGGGGCAGGCGCTGGCCGGCGATGCGATAATCGGTTCGGTATTTACGACCAACTGGCTGAACGAAAACACCCTGTCGTATGACCGCCAGCTGGGTGCCAAAGGGAAACTGAATGCCGTTATCGGCTTTACGGCACAACAGTCCAACTCGGAAGGTGCCGTCGCTGAAGCGGCCGGCTTTGCATCCGATGCATTGACGTACAACAACCTGGGTACCGGTATCACCAACCGTACGCCGACATCGTTTGCCAGTAAGTGGTCCCTGGCATCCTACCTCGGCCGCGTGAATTACGGCTATGACGACCGCTACCTGGTTACGTTTACCCTGCGGGCGGATGGCTCCTCACGGTTTGGCGACGGCAACAAATGGGGGTATTTCCCGTCGGCCGCATTCGGCTGGAATGTGAGCAGTGAAGACTTCTTCCCGAAAACCACCAATGTCAGCAACCTGAAACTGCGGTTAAGCGCGGGTCTGACGGGCAACCAGAATATTCCGCCATATCAATCACTGTCGCAGCTGGCCTATTTCCGCTACAACTTCTCGGGGGCAACCGTATCGGGTTATGCCCCGAATACGGTACCGAACCCGAATCTGGGCTGGGAAAAAACGTTTCAGGTGGATGCCGGGTTTGATGTCGCCCTGCTGAACAACCGCATTGAAGTCGTCGGCGATTATTACTACAAAAAAACCACCGACCTGCTGCTGAGCCGGACCGTGCCGGGGACGTCGGGTTTGTCCGACTTTTACAATGGGCAGGCCTCTACGATTTACCAGAATATCGGCGCGGTATCCAACAAAGGGGTTGAGTTATACCTGAAATCACATAACCTCGTCGGGGACCTGAAATGGAATACGATTTTCGTGTACAGTTACAATAAAAATACGATTCTGAGCCTTGGCGACGGTGTGAGTCAGATCATTCCGGTTATTTCAAACCCGTCGATTGCTAAAGTGGGTTATCCGCTGGGATCATTTATCGTCTACAAAACAGATGGCGTCATTCAAAGCGGTGATGCGGCCCTGACGCCGCAGGCCAACAAGAGCGCCGGTGGTCAGAAGTATAAGGATATCAACGGGGACGGCATCATTACCCAGGCCGGTGACCGGGTTGTCATCGCCAATCAGCCGGGCTTTAACCTCGGCATCACCAATACGGTTTCATACCGGGGTTTTGACCTGTCCGTGTTTTTTCAGGGCTCATTTGGCGGTAAGCTTTACAATGCCAACCGCGCCAACCTGGAACTGGGCACCGGATACACTAACTCTTCCCGTGATCTGCTGAACCGCTGGACACCCACAAACACGAATACGGATGTGAAGGCGGCCTATCAGGATCCGGCGATTACCATCTCGGACCGTTTCATCGAAGATGCCTCGTATGTACGGCTTAAAAACCTGTCGTTTGGCTATACGCTGCCGAAGTCGCTGGTAGCGAAGGCACACCTGAAAAACCTGCGGGTATATGTATCGGCGCAGAATGCCGCCACCTGGACAAAATACACCGGCTATGACCCGGAAGTGAGCCTCAACGGTCAGTCGCTCATTAACAAAGGCATTGATTCAGGCGTGTATCCGAATAATAAATCGTGGCAGGTTGGTTTATCGCTGTCTCTGTAAGTAAAACGCTATTGTAAGACCTGATCAAAACACATTGACTATGAAATCAGTAAAATACCTGGCTTTTGCAGCAACGCTGTTTACCGCAACCGCCTGCCAGGATTTCCTTAAAGAAAGTCCGGCATCGTTTATCTCGGAAGACCAGTATTATAAAACACAGGCCGATGCCATAACAGCGGTAAATGCCGTCTATTTTCTGCTGAATTCGGGCGGAAGCTCGGTGCAGACGCCCTATAACACCCTGTTTAATACCGGTATGAACTTTGCCGGGGATGATGAAGACCCGGGTCCGGGAGCCACCAATCCTGACGTGCGGTCACTGGCAGTACTGGCCCATTCATCGACCAACCTGCGGGTATACGAGCTCTGGCAGCAGCACTATGCGGCCATAAAAAAAGCAAACGTGGCCCTCGAAAAAATTCCGGCCATCAGTTTCGATGCGACGCTGAAAAACCGGTTGCTGGGCGAGACAAAATTCCTGCGGGCACTGTATTACTTTAACCTGGTCCGGCTGTACGGCGATGTGCCGCTGATTACGGCCTACCAGAAATATATTACAGCGGCGGATTACGCCGTTGCCAAATCGCCTTCCGCAGAGGTATATGCCCAGATTGAAAAAGACCTGAAAGAGGCGGCTGCCGTTTTACCGGCCTCGTACAGTTCGCCGGATGTAGGCCGGGTCACAGCCGGTGCCGCCAAAGCGCTGCTGGCCAAAGTGTATCTGACAAAGGCATCGCTGCCGCTTGACATTGCCGCCCATTATGCCGATGCGGTAAAAACGGCTGAAGAAGCGCTGTCGCCGGCCGACGGGGGAACCGGTACCTATGGGTATGACCTGATCGCTAATTATGCGGATGTATTCCTGCCGGCGGCCAAAAACGGGAAAGAGCATATTTTCTCGGCCCAGTTCAAATCGAACTCTCTGGGACAGGGCAATAACCAGAACCCGCGTTCGATTCTGACCGGCATTCCGGGCTTAACGGGCGGATATGCAGATATGGTCCGTTTCTATACCGTTGGCAATGATAAGTTTTTCAGCGTGTATAAACTGTATCAGCCGGCCGATAAGCGGAAGCGCGTCACGTTTGTAACGAGCTTTGTCAGCCCGACCAACGGCAGGAAATACGGGCTTCCGATTGCCAACGCAGCCGTCGCTAACGACTCGACCCCGTTTTTTAACAAAACATGGGACCCCAACTCAACGGCGGTAACCAGCGAATCGGCGGCCAACGTTGCTATTATCCGGTATGCCGAGCTGCTGCTGATTCACGCCGAGGCGGAAAACGAACTGAACGGCCCGACAGCCAAAGCGTACAAATCGCTGAACCGCGTCCGGAACCGGGCGGGGCTTCCCGATCTACAGCCGGGCCTGACAAAAGATCAGTTCCGCGAGGCCGTTTACCTCGACCGTCGCCTGGAGCTGGTCTTCGAGTATCACCGCTGGTTTGACCTGATCCGCCAGAAGGATGCGGCCGGCAAAAGTACGTTCGTGAGAAACCTGCAGCTGGTCGGCAAAACCAATGCAAAGGATTTCCACCGGTTGTACCCGATTCCGCAGTCTGAAATTGATAATAACGCCAAACTGACCCAAAACGCCGGCTGGTAATCCATTTATCGGGCAGGTAGCCGGACAAACCGGTTACCTGCCTGCTCATCCCATTTTGCTGAAAACATGAAATCAGGTAAACACATAAACCGGCTGTCGGCCACTGTTTTGCTGGCAGGATCGGCCTTCTGGGGTCAGGCTATTGCACAGGACCAGCCGGAATGGAAAGGTAAAATCAATATCTCGGCTAAAGAATCAACGCCTTACAAAATTGATTATCTCAAAAAGGCCGCGGCCGGTTCTCCCAACGTCCTGCTGATCCTGCTCGATGATGTGGGATACGGCGCTTCCAGCGCATTCGGGGGGGTTATCAACACCCCGACGTTTGACGCACTGGCCAACAACGGCCTGCGGTATACCAATTTCCACACGGCCGGCATCTGCTCTCCCACCCGCTCGGCCCTGCTGACTGGCCGCAACCACCATGCGGTGGGTATGGGGTTATTCCCGCATTTTATTCTTTCGGGCGATTATCCGGGCTACAACGGTCACCTGCTGCCAACCAGCGGAACGATTGCTGAAGTGCTGCGCGAGAATGGCTATAATACCTACCATGTCGGTAAATGGCACCTGACACCGGATGAGGAGGCAACCGATCTGGGTCCGTTTGACCGCTGGCCCTCAGGCAAAGGCTTTGACCATAATTTCAGTTTTCTGGGCGGGGCCACCGACCAGTATAAGCCGGATCTGGTCGAAGATAACCAGCACGTTAAACCGGATGGCCGGCATCTGAATGCGCAGCTGACGGATAAGGCGATCAGTTACCTAACCCGGCAACGGACCATTGCACCCGATAAACCGTTTTTCCTGTATTATACTCCCGGCGCTACCCATGCCCCGCATCAGGTAGATAAAGTCTGGAGCGATAAATACAAGGGTAAGTTTGATGCCGGGTGGGATAGTTTCCGTGAGCAGGTGTTTGCCAATCAGAAGAAGCTCGGTATTCTGCCCGCCAATGCGGTGCTGCCGGACCGGAATTCGCTCATCAAAGCCTGGAAAGACCTGTCGCCGGAAGAGCAGAAAGTCAATGCCCGGTTTATGGAGGTATATGCCGGTTTTCTGGAATATACGGACTACGAAATCGGCCGGCTCGTCAACCACCTAAAAGAAAACGGGCAGTTTGATAATACCGCCATTTTTGTGATCATCGGCGACAACGGCGGCAGTAAGGAAGGCACGGAATACGGTGTTACCAACAAAGCCATCGGCAACCTGCGCGCCCTGCTGACACAGCCCGGCCGCAATCAGTCAAACGTGAATCTGGCTGCCCTGCTGGCCGACAACCCGACCCGCGACGAATATAAAACCTATATCCAGAGCGAGTACGACAAGATCGGCACGAAGGATGTTCTCGGGGTGGCCAACTATCCGCTGGGCTGGGCTCAGGCGACCAACACGCCGTTTAAGTTCTGGAAAAGCGATGCCAACGCCGAAGGCGCAACCCATAACCCGCTGATTATTCACTACCCGAAAGCCATTCAGGAAAAAGGGGGCATCCGGAATCAGTTCGGGCACGTAACCGACATTTATCCGTCGATTCTGGAACTGACCGGCATTGCCCAGCCCGCGTCCCTTAAAGGAGTTAAACAAACGGAACTGCACGGAAAAAGCCTGATTTATTCGGTGAACAGCAAAAATGCACCGGAGACCCATACCCAGCAGTATTTCACGATTTTTGGTAACCGGGCGATTTACAAAGACGGCTGGAAGGCCGGAGCGGCTCATCACCCGAACACCATCGACGTATTTGCCTTCAAGGGCGAAACGCCGAAAGTTGTGGAGAATAACCCGGCCGGTGAAGAATGGGAACTGTATAACCTGCGCGAGGATTTCAACGAACGGGTCAACCTGGCACAGAAATACCCCGAAAAGCTGAAGGAGCTGAAGGCATTGTTTGAGGCCGATGCGGCCCGGTACAATATCTATCCGCTAATTGATATTCAGCACGTTGTGCTGAGGGTACAACAGCAACTGCTGCAACAGCAGAAAGCACAGAAAGCGCCGGTATCGCCGACAGGCGGGAAATAACCCCAAAGAGTCCTGATCCAGAAACGCATGAGGTATCCGTGGTTATATCGTCTGTTTCAACCCGCAGCAGCCATCTGGCTGCTGACGGGTTTGGCATTTGCCGGACCTGATCCGGATAAAACATTACCCAAACGCCCGAATATTCTTTGGATAACCTGTGAGGACATGTCTCCCCATCTGGGGGCCTATGGCGAAAAAGTAGCAAAAACGCCGAATCTCGACCAACTGGCGCGGGAAGGGGTGCGTTATACCCATGTTTATTCAACAGCGGGTGTGTGTGCTCCAAGCCGCTCGGCACTCATTACGGGCTCGTATCAAACCTCGATCGGTACCCACAACATGCGGACGCTGCAAGCGCCGGTAACAGCCCGGTTTTCGCCGGTGCCCACCTATTCGGCACTGCTGCCTGCGGGTGTAAAATGCTTTCCTGAGTATCTGCGACAAGCGGGATATTACTGTACGAACAACGAAAAACAGGACTACCAGTTTATTGCACCCGTTACGGTTTGGGACGAAAGCAGCACCAGTGCTCACTGGCGGAACCGACCTGCTGACACCCCGTTTTTTGCCGTTTTTAATCTTATGATTACGCATGAATCACAGGTATTTTCCCGCGATAAAGCGCCGCTGACCGTTGACCCGGCTCGGGTGGAGGTGCCCCCATATTATCCCGACAATGCCGTTATCCGGCAGGATATTGCCCGTTTTCTGAGTAATGTTGAAGAAATGGACCGGCAGGTGGGTGAGCTATTGACGCAACTGAAGGAAGACGGGCTCTATGAAAATACCATAATTTTTTTCTACAGCGATCACGGCGACGGCCTGCCTTTCGTGAAACGTGAATTGTATCAGAGGGGGCTGAAGGTGCCGCTACTGATTCGGTTTCCGAACGCAGCGCGGGCAGGCACGGTTGACGATCAGTTAATTAGTTTTGTAGATTTCGCACCGACGGTGCTTTCGCTGGCAGGGGTTAAGCTACCGGAACACCTTCAGGGACAGGCGTTTTTGGGTAACCAGCAGGCTAAACATCCACGGAAATACATTTTTGCCGCCCGCGACCGGATGGATACCGAATATGACCGGGTAAGGGCCGTGAATGATGGCCGGTTTACCTATCTACGGAATTACCAGCCGGAAAGGCCTTACTACCAGAACATTACCTACCGCCTGCAACTGAAATCCATGCAGGAGATCCTGCGCCTGCGCGAGGCAGGAACGTTAAACCAGCAACAAGCCTACTGGTTCAGGCCGGTTAAGCCTGCGGAAGAATTATTTGACACCAAAGCAGACCCCTATGAGTTTACCAATCTGGCCGAGAACCCGGCTTACCGGCAAAAACTACAGGAACTCCGCCATCAACTGGAACAGTGGACAGAGACGTTCGGCGACCTGGGGAGTATTCCTGAGAAAGAACTCCTGAACCGCTGGTGGAACGGGAAGGCAACCCCGCCACAAACCGGATTACCGGTCGTAACCCAACACAAAAACACCCTGCGGATTGATTGCGAGACCGAAGGGGCCTCACTGGCCTACAAACGGCCGGCGGATAAAAGCTGGCGCGTATACACGGCTCCTGTGAACGTACAAACGGCCGATTCGCTGTATGTACAGGCTCACCGGATTGGCTTCCGGCCAAGTCCGGTTGTGAAGTTTAAGCTGACGGCCTCATCCTCAAGACCATGAACAATTCTGATTACCTTCTTACCATAACTATGAAACAAAAAATCATTCTGATTGCCCTGTTGACCGGACTCATCACGACCGCTGAGGCCCAGAACAGAAAACCGGCTAAGGCCGCAACACCCCGCCCGAACATTGTCCTGATCATGGTCGATGACATGGGCTATTCGGACCTCGGGGCGTTTGGCTCAGAAATCAGCACACCAAATCTTGATAAGCTGGCGACTGAAGGCATCCGGCTCCGGGAGTTTTACAACAACTCGATCTGCGCCCCGACCCGGGCGTCGCTCCTGACGGGACAATATCAGCACAAAGCCGGTGTCGGGTATTTCGATGTGAATCTGGGCCTACCTGCCTATCAGGGGTACCTCAACCGTGAATCGCTGACGGTGGGCGAAGTGCTCCGGAGTGGTGGCTACAGCACCCTTCTGTCGGGAAAATGGCATGTTGGCCGCGATAGTCTGGCCTGGCCTAAACAACGGGGCTTTGACCGTTTTTACGGTATCCTCGGCGGGGCGTCCGACTATTTTGATACGAAACCGCTGCCGTTCGGCAACAGTCCATACCCCGTTACACTGCTGAAGGACAACATCCGCCAGTATCCGAAAGATAATTCGTACTATTTCACCGACGAGATCGGCAATAATGCGGTTTCGTTCCTCGACGAACAGCAGCAAAACACCCCGGGCAAGCCGTTTTTCCTGTACGTTGCCTTTACTGCTCCGCACTGGCCCCTACAGGCACTCCCGGAAGACATTGCTAAATACAAGGGGAAATATGATGCAGGCTGGGACGCCCTGCGCGAAAAACGGCTGGCCCGTCAGCGTGAACTGGGTATCCTGACCCAAAACCAGACCGTTGCCGGCCATGATCCGGAAGTGCCTTACTGGGATAAGCTTACCTACGACGAAAAACAGTTCTGGAAGGCGAAAATGGAAGTATATGCGGCCATGGTCGACCGGATGGATCAGAACGTCGGAAAAATTCTGGCAAAGCTGAAGGAGTTGAAACAGGACGAGAACACCCTGATTGTCTTCCTGTCTGACAACGGGGCACAGGGCGGCTTCAACAGCAATAACCAGCTTGGCCGTGGCCTGGTCCGGAACGAAGGACCGGTCGGCACCGCCGGATCGTTTGACTATCAGGAGCAAAACTGGGCTTATCTGTCCAACACACCCCTCCGGCAATATAAAAACAATTTCCATGAGGGTGGGTTTGGGACTTCTTTTATTGCCTGGTATCCAAAACAGATAAAAGGCGGAAGCATTGTTAAAGGCACCGGCCACCTGATTGATCTGGCACCAACCTTCTACGAGCTGGCGGGTATTTCCTATCCGGCAACCTACAATGGTGTAAAAGCCAATCCGCTGGCGGGCAAAAGCCTGCTGCCTGTCCTCTTTGGTCAGACCGGTGAAGTAGATCGGGGCGAGCCTATTTTCTGGGAACGCGCCGGTAACCGGGCTGTCCGCAAAGGAAAGTGGAAAATCGTATCTACCTATCCGTCTTTTAAGTGGGAGCTTTTTGATCTGGAAAACGACCGTGGCGAAACCCGGAATCTGGCCGACGCGCAACCGGACATTGTCAATGCGTTGTCGGCAGAGTATGCGCGCTGGGCCGACCGGACCGGAGTGGTGGACTATGACCGGATTAAGCCCGGCAATGATGCGATTCCGGGTCAGGCAGCGGCAAGGGGGCGTAACGGAAACTAACAGGAGCAGCCATGAAATTGGATCTTATGGTCTTTTCTGCCCATCCTGATGATGCTGAGGTGGCTTGTGGCGGCATCGTTCTCCGCCACAC
>NZ_CAMFHL010000061.1 GCF_945952095.1 uncultured Arsenicibacter sp.
CGATTTAAAGGCTAATATCCTGTATATCAATTTATAGTATTCCCAAACACATTCTTAGCTATGGCTATATGAAATCGACAATTATAACCACACTGACCATCTTTATTGCATTGACTTCGGTTTTTGGACAGGATCGAAAAGACAGTTTACTGGTTTTTGTTGGCCAAAAAATTGAGGTTACGTATTCACCTTTACCGGAGGAAACGACCCCCCCTCGGGTACTGACAGCGATAGCAGGCAATGATACCATTTATTTTAGTGATGTTTCAATAAATACGGACAGCCGCTATGTAGCAAAGTATAAAATACTGCAGATGGTTCATGGATCATATAAGGCCGATACAATAGTGTTTTTTGCTTTTGACCATTATGGCATACCTCCGTTCTCCCAATATCAAACTGTTTTATTATTCGTCTCAACGTACAACGGGGCATTATACCATGAAAAGTATCAATTCTACAGTTTGTACAGGACTAAAAACGGTAAGTGGGCAAGTCCGTATCCATCCGTAGACTATAATCACCCTTTTAACGATAGTATTACCGTAAAACCGGAACGAATTCTATTTAAAGAGAAGGTATCATATCCTGTCGATAACTTAACAAGCGAAAACAGAAAAAGACTGTATCCGGCACCCTATTATAAAATAAAAAACGGGCGTGCAACAGCTATATACGGTAATTATGTTGACGATCTGTTTACCCTAAAGCAACAAACAGTCCTGAAAGCAAGAGAAATGTATTAAAAACACAGCTAACAGGCGTTGGGCATACATGAGGCTATTCGCTGCCGTGTTCGAAAACTTCCGGCCCGAAAGTCGGCTTGTCGCAAAATAATCTATGGGCGGAAGCTCGGGTTCTTCCGCCTATTGACGCTAAAGACCACGGTCGATGAACGTGGCATCCGGATCAGCTACCGGCCGGTCTGGCGCACCCAACTCCGCCGGGACGAGATTCAGGATGTGCGGCTCGAAACCTACAGCGAGTTCATCGGCTACGGCATCCGGTTTACCGGCACCTACGGCACCGTCTACAATGCTAAAGGCAATCGGGGGCTGCTGATCCGGAAGAAAAACGGCCGCCGTCTGATGATCGGCACCCAACAGCCCGATGCCCTGCTGCTGGCCGTGCGGACGTATCTGGACGCCCGTTAACGCTCCTCTACCGTAACGTAAAAGCGCGTGGTATCCACCGCAAAATCATCTTCGCTCATCTGCGGAAGGGTCATCGTCTGCCATGCCGTCGTGGGCCGGATCAGGCCGTACTGCCCCGGCCGTCTGGTGACCGACACCGGCATGCGGAACCCCGGCACGTCGGCGGCCCACCGGTAACGGACGACGAGCGCGTCGGCCTGTTCCTGCAATTGCAGCTGGAGTCGTGGCAGGCCGACATGGTGCAGGTACTGGTCAAAGAACCAGCTGTAATCGGTGCGGGTCACGGTGTTGATGTACCGGACCAGGTCCTGCGTACGGATCGTCTGTTGGCGGAAATGCTGCTGAATGCCGGTCAGCAGGTGCGCCCACAGGCTGTCGTTGGCCAGCGCGTGCCGGAACGTATACAGCATCAGGCTTCCTTTGGTATACATGTCGCCGATGTCGTAATGGATGTGGTTTACGTCGGGCACACCCGCTACCGGCTCGTTGCCGATCACCTGCGGCGGGAGCGAGGCGATATAGGCCAGCTCCGCATCGTTGCCGAGGATCGTTTCGAGGCAATACCCTTCTGAATAGCTCGCAAAGGCTTCGTGGATCCACATATCGGCCAGATCGCTGCAACTCACGTTGTTGCCCCACCATTCGTGCGAGGCTTCGTGCCAGACCAGCTGCCGGATGCGCAGGGAGTCGGTGGCCGACAGGCTGTCGGCGCGGCCGGCGGGGAGCGGGCCGAACGAAACGGCACTCTGGTGCTCCATCGGGTGGAGCGATTCCATCAGCGTAAAGCCGTCGCGCGGGAAGGGGTAGGGGCCGTAGTGTTTCTCCAGGGTGGCCAGCATTTGTTTGGTGCCGTCGAACACCCAGCCAAACGGTTTGCGGTTGTAGGGCATGGCGTAGTAGTCAAGCGTCAGGGTGTCGCCGCTGACGTAGTAATCCCGCCAGTGGGCATATTTCCCGATGTTGAGCGTGACGTTGTAATTGTTGATCGGGTAGCTGACATACCAGTCGTATTCGGTCCGGTTGCCAGGCAGGTTGGTCGTACGGCGCAGTCGCCCGTTGGCAATCGTCATCAGCCCCGCCGGCACGGTCACCCGGATCCGCATGCTGTCGGGTTTGTCGGACAGGTGGTCTTTGTTGGGCCACCACAAACTGGCTCCCGACCCCTGACAAACGACCTGCACCCACGGATTGCCGTCGCGGTCCTGTTTCCACAGAAAACCGCCGACCATTGGCTGAGTGCGGTCGGCCTCCTGCGGCGTTCCTGAATAGTCCACCTCAATCGCTTGTTGGCTGCCCTGCGGCAGGGTTTCCGGAAAGTTCACAAATACAGCGTTATGCTCAGGGGTATACGCCAGCGGCCGGCCGTTGTACGTGATCTGCCCGATGGTCATGTTGGCGTACAGGTCGAGCTGGATGGTGCGGATTGGCGCCAGCACCCTGAACCGGATGCGGTTACGCCCCGCAATTGACTTCGTCGCGATATCTACGCTGACTGCCAGATCATAGAACAGCACATCGTAGCTGCTCCGCAGGGGTGTTAGTTTGCCCCGCAGCGTATCGGCCCGCCCGAACCCGTTCTGCCGGTTGCCTAGCCGTTGTTTGGGGGCGGCGGGTGCCGGTGAGGCGGCAGGTGTCGCCGGTTGGCTGGCCGGAATGGTGTCGGCCGAAAGCGCCTGCTGGATGTTGTACTGCTCCCAGAAAGCCGGATCGTTCTGATCGCCGACGATCCAGCTCATCGGGTTGCGGTTTTCGGTAATGTCGCCTTCCGCAAACGGCTCAATTCCTTTCGGCCCGACATCCGTAACGGTAAAGCTGGTGGCGACCTGCCATTTTTTGTCGGTCAGGTTGCGTTGTTTGCTGTTAATCAGGGCTTCATACCGGCGTTCGACATTGCCCAGGTACCAGCGGCCATCGGCGGGGTTTTGCCGGTAGGTGACCATTTCGCTGAAACCGGACATGCTGAATTGCAGGTGGGTCATCATCGACGCCATCTTTTTCATCAGCCAGTTGTCGTTGTTCTCGTGATCCAGCCCCTGATCGGTCAGCCGCAGGTCGCTCCGGACAAACGCCAGGGTTTCGGCATCAATATAGACCTTGCCGGTCACGTAGCCCTTGCGTCGTTTCGGATTGGGTTGAATATCGATGACGTACAGCATCCGGTCGCCCGTCAGCACCTGTAGCGAGAACAGGTAGTATTTGTGATTCCGCTCGTTGAAGGTGTTCCGTTTGTCGTGAATAAGCTTCACAAAATCGCCGTAGAGCGAGCTGCGGGCCCCGTTGCTGAGGTTGATAAAGTCCGGCATGTTGTGGGTTTTCGGGTCAATATTCCGTTTGCGGCCTTTGAGGAGCCGGAGCTGATCCTTGCCCGCCGGCTGATTATTGGCGGATTTATAAACCGACAACACCGCTTCGTTATACCGCGCCGGCCGATTGTCGAACCGCGTGTCTTCGCGATAGAAGGCCGTAAGGGCCACGGCCGTGGTGTCGTAGTTGCGGGGGATGGCGGCCACGGCCTCGCGCAGGATGTCGGACGCACTTTTCCGCTGCGCTTTCACCTGTACTTCCTGCAAGGCAATCGTGGCGAGTTTCAGCCGGATGGTGAGTGGGGCACTCCCGATGCGGTCGAGCGGCAGGGTCTGCGAGACATAGCCGACCGACGAAACGACCAGCTGCCCGGTATTCTGACCGGCCGGAATTTTAAGGATAAAGGCCCCCTTTTCGTTGGAGACCGTGCCGATGTTTTTGCCGTTTACCAACAGGCTGGCAAACGGGATTGGCTCTCGTTTATCGTCGCTGAGAATAACGCCCGAAACCGTAGTGATACCGGTTTGGGCACGGAGGCCGGAGCCAAAGAAGGTGGCCCATAAGCAAAGCCACAGAGAAGCGATCAGGCGTAGACGCATGGCGGTCATTAGCGTTGTTTTTTTGCCAAAACACGTCCAAAATCGGGTGGCAGGCTACTCAAATCCGGATTTGAGCGCTCTTAAATCCGGATTTGCCCTGTTTTCAGGCGGTTTGTTGCTGGAGATAGGCTCCGGGGGTAGCGCCGGTCAGCTGTTTAAACGTCCGCTGAAAGGTGGCCTGCGAGTTGAATCCGCATTCGAACGCAAGGCCGGTCAGCGTCAGGTGGCTGTGGGCCGGATCGGTCAGTTTCTGCTTGAAGGCGTCGATGCGGTATTCGTTCACAAACTGGTTGAAGCTCTTGCCCAGGTGCTGGTTCAGGACGGCCGAAATGGTTTTGGCGGGCAGCTGCACATGGCGGCTGACCTTATCCAGCGTTAGTTCGGGGTCCAGAAACAGCTGGCCGGTCTCCATTGCCTGGTAGAGGCATCCGGCAACCTCGTTGGCCTGGGCTTCGGACAGCGGTTTGGCCGCTGGCTTTGGCGGGGCCGTGGCCGGTTGCGTGTCGGTGGGCTGGCTGCGGGCGTGGAGGTAGCCGCGCAGACCGAGCCAGTAAATTAGGACGGCAATCGGAATGTAGAGCGGATACCAGCCCCAGGCGTCGAGCAGGGCGTTGCGTGTCGCCGGGTTGATATACGGAATCAGGTGCATGAGCCACAGGCTCTGGAAGGCCAGAAACGCAAGCATGAACTGCAGCAGCCAGCGGACATCGGTCAGTTGCTGCTGCGGGTAGTTGCGGGCATATTGCTGTAGCCAGCGGTAGGTCAGCACCACATAGGTCGTTACCGACAGCCAGCGCGGAATGTCGGCATATACGTTGTATTCGTCCATGAACCAGGCAACGGCATCGCGGTGGCTGTAGTCAACCACGCCGAGCAGCGCACCGATGATAAACCCCCAACCTGCGAGTTTACTGCCGCAGTCGATGATTACCGGCCAGAAATGGCGTTTTTCCCGCCGGGTTAACCGGAAGTCCGGATCTAAGAGCGAGCGGGTATACAACCAGATCAGCGGCCCCGCCGGCATGATCACAATCAGCGGCAGCAGATCGAGCATCAGGCTGACCCAGCCGTTCGTGACCGGAATGCCCACCGCCAGACACGCCAGTCCCAGCAAGCCGACCAGCGTACCCAGCAAGCGGTTGGCCTGCCGGTTGCCCGACCGGCTGGTCCAGAGGAGCGTGGCCAGAATAAACCCTTGCAGCGTACCGAAGAGCAGAAGCAGGTCGGGAAAGGAGATCGTCATACCAATAGAGGTTGTGAATGTATAATCTAAACGCAATAACGGAGAATGTCAATCAGGTTACCCGTGTTTCATTGTAGTTTTCTAGGCTATGATGGATCTTTTTGCTGTTTCAGGGTAGAGTTATCCTCCCCCTAACCCCCTCCAGCGGGGGAAAACCGGCCCAATTTCCCCCGCTGGAGGGGGTTAGGGGGAGGAGGAAAAATAGGATAAACTATTTTTGAGACTACTTATCAATGATTTTATTATTGTAAAAATTTGTGCAACCAAATAGTTGCGCGTATATTTGCAACTGAATGATTGCAAGAGAGGAGGTTTTATGAGAAGGGATGTTTTTCAGGCCATAGCCGATCCGACACGCAGGGCCATTATTGCGCTGATTGCCCTACAGGCGATGACGCCCAACGCCATTGCCGAACATTTTGATACGACCCGGCAGGCGGTATCGAAACATTTGCAGATTCTGACAGAGTGCGATCTGCTGCGGCCGCAACAGCAGGGGCGGGAGATTTACTATCACCTCGAAGTGGAAAAGCTGAAAGAGGTAGACCAGTGGCTGGCGCAGTACCGGAGCATCTGGGAAACGCGGTTCAGCCAGCTCGACGATGTATTATCAACACTTAAACAAAATACGAAATGAACACAAACCTGCTTTTCGACTTTGTCGTAGACAAGGAAAACAACGCAATGTACGTAACCCGCTCGTTTGCTGCTGGCCGCGACCTGGTGTGGCAGGCCTGGACAACCGCCGAACTGCTCGAACGCTGGTGGGCACCGAAACCGTATCGCGCCGAAACAAAGTCCATGAGCTTCACAGAAGGCGGCCACTGGCTGTATGCGATGGTGTCGCCGCAGAACGAGAAGCACTGGGGCATGGTGTCGTATCAGGAGATTGAGCCGCAGCAACGTTTCAGTGCCCTGAACGGGTTCAGCGACGAAGAGGGTAACCTGAATCCCGACTTTTCGCGTTCGCACTGGACCAATGTTTTTACGGAAGAAGAGGGCACGACAACCGTTTCCATCACGATCCGTTACGAAAGCCGGCAGGCAATGGAAACCATCCTGCAAATGGGCTTTAAAGGCGGCTTCACGATGGGCCTGAGCAATCTGGACGAATTGCTAACGGAGCTTAATTGAGCGAATTAGTGAATGAGCGATTTAGTGGATAAGTCGCTGAAATGAAATAGGTTGTTGTCTGGTGAGATCTGATTTTGCTTAGTCGCTTACCTAGCCTTGTAATACTTACATCCGAAAAAGGCCGGTACTGTACCGGCCTTTTTCGGATGGCTTAAAACTCGCCTTCACCCACGTCTTTGGCCTTTTTCTTGGCCTGGCGCAGGCGGTAGTTGAACGTCAGGTTGATTTGCCGCAGACGGCCCTGTGAGTTGCTGTAGGTATAAAAATTGTCTCCCTCCGTAATCGAACGGAACCGGCGGGAGTTAAACACGTCGATGACGTTGAGTGTCAGCGTGGCGTTGTTGTTCATGATGTCCTTACTCACCGCCAGATCGAGGGTTGCAATGGATTTCCGGCGGCCCTGCGGTGTTTTCTGCGGTGCTTCGTAGTTACCGCGCAGTTGCAGGTCGGTGTTTTTCCAGAACGTAAACCGCGTGGTGGCCCGCGTAAACCAGCTGTAGGTATCGCTCTGGTAGCTGACGTCGAGGTTGCTGCCGTTGGTAACGGCGCGGAAGAAGTTCATGCTGCCGTCGATTTTCCACCACTTGTAGGGTGTGTAGGAGGCCGCAAACTCGGCGCCATACGAATTTTCGGTGGCGAGGTTTTCGGGGCGGGTCGTTGAGTTGCCCAGCTCGTCTACCCGACGGATCCGGATAATTTTGCCGTTGGTATGCCGGTAATACAGCGACGAGCTGACCGAACCCTTTTCAACGTATTTGACGTGGCCGATCTCAAAGGCATTGGTGAATTCAGGGTTCAGGTCGGGGTTGCCGCTCCAGAAGTTCCGCGCGTCGCTGAAGGTCATAAACGGGCTCAGGTCGTTGTACTGCGGCCGCCGCACCCGACGGCTGTAGCTCACCTGCAACGCATGCTGACGGGGCAGGTCATACGTCGCGTGAACGCTCGGGAAGAGGTTGGCGTAGTTTCGCGGATTCACCTCATTGGTCTGCTTCAGGGTGGTGGTTACGCCCGTCCACTCGGCCCGTAAACCGGCCTGGTAGGAGAGTTTGCCGCTTTTATTGCCCACAATGCCATACAGCGCATTGATCCGTTCTTCATACAAAAAGTCGTTGGTCAGCCCCGGTAACTGAAACCAGCTGCCGTCGGGGCGTTGCTGCGTTACGGTATAATCGTTGGTCATGTTGCGGGTGCTGCTGCGGAGGCCGGCCTCAAACTTACCTTTCTGTGCAAAGGGCTGCACATAATCGACCTGTACGAGGAACTGCTTTTCGGTTTCGTCGTTGAGCGAGCGCTGCAGCTGATTCGAAAGCGGTTTGTTGGTCGGCGAATAGATTTGCTGGCCGAAATACTGGTCGGAGCTTTCCCAGTTGTCGAGGTAACGAACGTCGGCGGTCAGCTCGTGGCCCTGGCGGGTAAACGACCGTTTGTAGGTGATCGCGTATTCTGAGTTGGGTTCCGTTTCGGTTTCGTCCTGCGTCCGGTTGGTGATGGTCTGCAGGTTGTTGAGGCTGTTGATGTAGTCGAGGTAGCGCAGGTCAGTGTAGCGTTTGCCTTTGCTGATCCGCCAGGTATAGGACCCGGTCAGTACGTTTTTCGGGTCAAAAAAGTAGTCAATCCCGGCGCGGGCACTGTTGTTCAGGCCCTTGAGCTTGCTGTTTGACGTTTGCTGGTAAATCCGCGTTGTGTCGCCGTCATACACTTCCTGATACAGCGAGCCGCGGCCGGGCGTATTCCGGAACGACGCGGTGTAGTTGACGAAGAAGTTCAGGTTTTTCCGGCGGTAGTTTACGTTGGCGGCGGCCCCGTAGTTGGTCGGATAGCCCGTAATGATGTCGAACGAGCCGTTGAAGCCCTGCTTCTGCTCTTTTTTCAGAATGATGTTAATAATTCCGCCCATGCCCTCGGCTTCGTAGCGGGCCGACGGGTTGGTGATGATTTCGATGCGTTCGATGGCGCTGCCCTGCAATTGCTGCAACCCGCTGCCCCCCTTGATGCTGACGAGCCCCGACGGTTTGCCGTCGATCAGAATCCGGACGCTGTTGCTGCCCCGCAGACTGACATTTCCCTCCACATCGACCGCTACCGACGGAACATTGCTCAGGATATCGACCGCCGTGCCGCCTGCGTTGGCAAGGTCTTTCCCGACGTTAAAAATCTTTTTGTCGAGGGCGAGCTCCATCGTGCTTTTTTCGCCCTGCACCACCACCTCGTCGAGGGTTTTCGACGAAACGGCTAGCTTCAGGTTGCCGAAGTTATGGGGAGCATTGGCCTTGTTGAGCTGAAAACCGGCGGTTTTGGTGGCTTTGTAGCCGATAAACTCCAGCAGGGCGTAATAGCTGCCGGCGGGGGCATCAATCGAAAAATCGCCGGATTCGGTCGTGATGCCGCCGGTGACGAACGAGCTGTCAGCCTGTTTGAACAGCCGGACGCTGGCAAAACCCAGCGGCGCATTGCTCTGTGCATCAACGATTTTGCCTTTTACTTTCAGCTTGCCGCCCTCCTGTGCCTGCGCCGTATGCACAAAAAGTGTGAAGAGAAGCAACAGCCAGCCTGAAGCAGAAACCGGTAATCGGAAAGGTATCAAGGTAAAGGATTGTTTCATCAGGGAAGTAAGTACATGCTTTCTTTGAAAAAGGAAGCTTAGCGGCATTTTACTCGTTGGCCCCCGCTTCTTTTTGCTCATAAAAAGCGGAGTAAGTAGTCTGCTAGAAGTAGGGAACACTATTTTTCCTCCGGAGCTTAGCTTGTAGTGGGTTAGGAACAGTATGTGCCGGGCTTCATTCATCCGCTTTTACCCCACCCCAACCCCTCCCCTTAAAATAAGGAGAGGGGCCTTAGAGCTCTGAAACGCATCCCCCTCTCCTGTTTTTCAGGCCGGGCCGACGATTCGGGAGGGGCAGGGGTGAGGTAAAACACGACTGAAATTTTTTCAAGCTTACCCTTAAAACAAGGAGAGGGGCTTTATATCCCTAAAACGATCCCCTCTCCTGTTTTTCAGGCCGGGCCGACGATTCGGGAGGGGGCAGGGGGTGAGGTAAATTACCAATGGTCACCCTACAAGATTAGCCTCCGCAGGGGGAAATCAGCCCCATTTCCGGCTCTGATCGCTTTTTACGCAAACAAAGGCCTTGTTTTCATATGAATATTCTGTTGATCAGTATCTTTACTGTGCTAATCCGTTTATTGACTACGTAAACCGTTAACACCGTTGAAACATCTCTATCTTATCTTAACATGCCTCGGTCTGTTCAGTCTGAACAGCATGGCCCAGACATCCTGCAACTGTGCCGTAACCATCACGGCCGGTGGGATGTACCAGAACGCAAAACTAAAAGTACAGCCCGGACAGACGGTCTGCATCCAGGCCGGCCATTACGATGGTATCCGCCTGGTGGGCTTCGTCGGGACGGCGGCTAATCCCATCCGGATTGTGAACTGCGGCGGTCTGGTTGGCCTCGGCTCCGAAACCAGTAATTACGCAGGCCTTGAAATTCAGGATTCTAAATACATCGTTGTCAGTGGTTCGGGCGACAACGCGATCCCCTACGGCTTTAAAATCGACAAGTCAAAGTCAGGCGTGGCGGCGGTGTCGGTCAGCGGCATGAGCTCAAATTACGAAGTGGAGCGGGTCGAAGTGGCCAAAGCCGGGTATGCGGGCTTTTTCATGAAAACCGACCCCGCCTGCGACACCACGGCCAACTACCCCAACTTCACGATTTACGACGTGAAAATCCACGATAACTATATTCACCATGCCAGCGGTCCGGGCATGTTTCTGGGTAGCGGTTATTCAATGACTACCGGCCGGACAATCAGCTGTAACGGGGTGAATAAGGTGGTGTATCCGGCGCAGACCTATGGCATGCAGGTATACAACAACCGCATTGAGCGGACGAGCAGCGCCGCCCTGTGGGTGAATAATGCACCTGATGCCAGTGTACACGACAACACCATGTTGTATAATAACCTCGGGTCGGTACCCGCGGGCTGGCAGGTGGGCGGATCGGCCGCCTGTGGCTGCGATTACACCATCACCAAAGCGGGCACCTATAACAACTGGCTGCTGGAAGTCGCCCCAGGCAAAAAGGTCTGTGTGCAGTCGGGCCTGTACGACAACATTACGCTGACCAACTTCGAAGGGTCACCAACGCAGCCGATCCGGTTTGTGAACTGCGGCGGCCAGGTACTGGTGCAGTCCAGTGCAGCTACCAGCACGGTGCAGGTAAAAAACAGCCGGTATGTTGCCCTCAGCGGAACGGGTGATGACTCCTATCCATATGGTTGTAAAATCAATAACCCCAATGCCAGCGGTAATATGGGGATTGCGGTTGGCGACCTGAGCCCAGATGTAGAAATTGACCACGTGGAGGTAGCAAAGGCCGGTTTTGCCGGCATCATGGCCAAAACCGATCCGGGCTGCGATTCGGCGACGTGGCGGTCGAACTTTACGATGTATAACGTGAAGGTTCACGACAACTACATCCACGATGTTGGCGGTGAGGGGTTGTATATCGGCAACTCGTTTTTCGGCGATGGCATGACCGTGACCTGCAACGGCGTGACGAAGCAGGTGTATCCGCACCTGATCTACGGGCTGGAAATCTACAACAACCGTATCGAACGCAGCGGGGCCGAAGGCTTGCAATATGGTTGTGCGCCCGACGCGAAGGTGCACCATAACTGGATGAAAGACACGGGTATTTCGCCGTTTGCCAGCTACCAGAACAACGGGTTGCAGGTAGGGGGTGGTGCCGGCGGCGATTGCTACAACAACACCATCCTGAACGCCTCGGGGATGGGCATTATCGTGGTTGGCCACCGGGGAAATAACCGGCTGTTCAACAACGTGATCAGCCAGACGGGCGGCGACGGGATTTTCTGCGACGAACGGACGGGCTCGTTGCCAAACACGTACGTACAACTGATTAATAACACCATTACCGGTTGCGGCCGCGACGGTATCCGGTTGTATAACCAGATCAATAGCAATACGATTGCGAACAACGCGATTACCAATTACGGAACCAGTGGACCAGCGCCCAGCAACGGCTATGTCGGCAAAGCGTTTGCCTTCCAGCAGGGCGCAACGGCCACGATGCTCAATAACTACACCGTGGCAGCTGCGTCGGCGGCTGGTTTTGCCGATCCGGCCAACGCAAACTTTGCCTTACTGCCCGGTTCACCGCTGATTGATGCCGGGGCTAATGCGGCGCAGTGGGGCGTAACGGTTGCCCAGCTGGATGTGGCCCGTCCGCAGGGAGCCGGCTACGACATCGGAGCCTTTGAGTTTGTGCCGCAGGGCGCGCGTGAAGCAGCCGGGCTTTCGGCCGGAACCACGGCCTGGGAGGCGCAGGCCTATCCGCTACCGGCGCAGGATCAGGTAACGATCCGCGTGCCGGAGGGGGCCTATATCCGCGAGATTGAGGTGTATTCGTTGCAGGGTAAGCGTATCCGGAATGTGCAGCTGCCTGGTACTGCCACGACGCATACCCTGACTACCCGTGACTGGCCAACGGGTCTGTACCTGTACATGGTGCTGACCAGCAAGGGGCATTTGCAGGGGCGTTTGCTGAAACAATAGGCAGTTGCCGGTATGATAACGAAGGGCTGTGCGTGCGCAGCCCTTTTTTGTTTATTGACCAAACAGTAGGTTGCCGGCCGGTGTTAGGTACGTAAAGTTCCACCCAACTAACTGATGTGGTATGAAATGTGCGGTAGTGATTTCGATTTGGTTGGTAAGTGCCTCCTTGGTTTGTTACGGGCAGCGTGATACGGCACGCCCCGCTCCGGCGCCGGCAAATCCGCCGATTATGACACCCGGTATTGATTCCCCGATTTCGGCCCCCGGCACGATGCTGCAATCATCGGCCCGGACGCAGCCGGAACGCCCTGTCCGCCGGAAACGAAAAGGAAAACGCGGTATCCAGATCGAGCCGCTGAGCGATCCGCGCGGTTTTGGTGTCGCGATTCCGATCGGGACTGCCAAAAAGGATTCGTTGCGGAAAGAAAAACCGTAACAACAGCCGGTAAACCGCTTTGTTTCCGGAGTACAGCAAAATCCTTATCTTTAAGGAGTGATTACCAGCCCCGTTGTGCTGTCCCTGCGGCAACTGAACGGGCTGCGTGATTGTTTACGCAAAAAAGAAGCGGATGGATACCCTATTGATTGAATTAACAAACCCGAAAGCATTTGATCTTGTAAAAGATCTGGAAGCGCTTAATGTTCTGCGTATTATGAGTCGGCAGACAGTTGAATCATCACGACTTTCAGAGCGCTTTGCCGGAAAACTTTCGGCTGATACTGCGAAAGCGTTACAGCAACATATCCAGCAAAGCCGCAGTGAATGGGAAAGCCGGGATATTTAATTGACAGCAATGTTGTCACTGACTACCTGGCGGGTCTGTTACCTGAGCACGGAATGGAATTTATGCACCCGATTATCGATGCGGTGCCTCGGATTTCGGTCATCACACGTATTGAAATACTTGGGTTTAATACAACAGAATATGCGTTGATTGCCGATTTTGTGGAACATTCTATTGTATATGACCTGACAGAGCCTATAATTCTGGAAACAATTTCTCTTCGGAAAAGCCGGAAAATCAAGCTTCCGGATGCTGTTATCGCAGCAACGGCAAAAGTCTGCGGGTTGAAATTGATTACTCAGAATGAGTCTGACTTTCTGGGAGTTAAAGGCTTATCTGTGTTGAATCCGCACAAACGATAAACGAAAAAGGTTACCTTTGCAGGCTCAATTGCTTACGAACATGACCTTCGAGGAGTTAAATCTTAATAAACCACTGCTCAACGCCCTGAATGACCTGGGCTATACAACCCCCACAACCATTCAGCGGAACGTGTTTTCGGTCGTGATGTCGGGGCGGGACGTATGCGGCATTGCGCAGACCGGTACCGGCAAAACCTTTGCCTACCTCTTGCCGATGCTGCGCCTCCATCAGTTTGCCAAAGACCGCCTGCCCCAAATGCTGATTCTGGTGCCCACGCGCGAACTGGTGACGCAGGTGGTCGAATCCATCCAAAAGCTCAGTACCTACATGAACCTGACGGCAGTCGGGGTATACGGCGGCGTGAACATGAAACCGCAGCAGGCTGAATTACAGGCCGGTGCTGATGTGGTTGTCGGGACGCCCGGCCGCTTGTTTGACCTGGCGCTGAACGGCTCCCTCAAACTGAAAGCCCTCAAGCGGGTCGTGATCGACGAAGTCGATGAAATGCTGAATCTGGGCTTCCGGCCGCAGATTACCCGCTTGTTTGACCTCATGCCCGCCAAACGCCAGAACCTGCTGTTTTCGGCAACACTAACCAGTGAGGTAGAAGCGCTGCTCGATACTTATTTTGCCAATCCGGTTCGGGTGGAAGCCGCGCCGGCCGGTACGCCCCTCGACAATATTGCGCAGACCGGCTATGAAGTACCCAACTTCAATACCAAAATCAATCTGTTGCAGTGGTTACTGAAAACGTACGACGAAATGACCAAAGTGCTGGTTTTCGTCTCGACCAAGCAACTGGCTGATCAGCTCTATGAACGTTTGTCGGTGCTGTATCCGGAACGGGTCGGGGTTATTCACTCCAACAAGGCCCAGCAGCACCGGTTTGCCAGTGTCCGTCAGTTTCACGAAGGCACCTATCGGGTGCTGATCGCGACAGACGTAATCGCCCGGGGGATTGATGTGGCAGAGGTAACGCACGTGATCAACTTCGATTTGCCCGAACAGCCGGAAAGCTACATCCACCGCATTGGCCGGACGGGCCGCGCCGACCGGAAAGGCATTGCCATCAGCCTGATTACGGCGCGTGAGGAAGACGAACAGGCAGCCATCGAGGCGCTGATGAACTACCAGATTCCGATTACGCCGCTGCCCGACGACCTGGATATTTCGGACGTGCTGCTGCCGGGCGAGATGGAAAAGGTGCAGATGAAGATGCCGAAGCTGAAAGTGGCGCGTCCGGAAGACGGGGGCGGGGCTTTCCACGACAAGATTGCCAAAAACAAAAAGGTGAACGTGCGCCGGAATCATGCCGAAGAAATGATGAAAAAGTATGGCCGGCCCATCCGTAAAACCAAACCGAATAATTAATTACCGCAGCCAACCGGCTGATTAACAAAACTGCCTGACTATGGGTCGCTTGTCGCGGGCCGGTAGCCAGGCGGTTGCTCGTTTACCTATGTCATTTTCATCCCTTGGTTTATCGCGGCCGTTGCTAAAGACAATTGCCGCCCAACAGTATACAAACCCGTATCCGATTCAGGAGCAGGCCATTCCGGCCATTTTGCGGGGTCGTGATATTTTAGGTATTGCCCAGACCGGCTCGGGCAAAACGGCCAGTTTTGTGCTGCCTGTTCTGGAGTATTTTCAGGGCGAACGCATCGGCCGGAACCGCTTTGTGAAGGCGCTGGTGCTGGTGCCGACCCGTGAACTGGCAGTGCAGGTGGCGGAGGTGTTTCAGACGTTCAGCGCCAATCTGCCCCGGAAGGTAAAGACACTGGCGGTGTACGGCGGGGTATCGATCAATCCGCAGATGATTGCCCTGCAAAACACCGAAATCGTGGTGGCCACGCCCGGCCGTTTGCTGGACCTGGTCTCCTCGAATGCACTGCGGCTGTCGTCGGTTGAGATGCTGGTACTGGACGAAGCCGACAAAATGCTGAATCTGGGCTTTGAGGAGGAGATGAAGCAGGTTTTTGAGCTGTTACCAACCAAGCGTCAGACGCTACTCTTTTCGGCAACCCTGGGCGATGCGGTCGATAAAATTCAGGCCAATATCCTGAAAAGTCCGCTGCGGATCGATGTCACCGAGGCCGCTCCTGATCTGGAAACCATCCGGCAGGTGGCGTACCGTATTGCACCGGAACGTAAGGGGCCGTTTCTGCGGCACCTGATTAAGACGCACAACATGCGTCAGGTGCTGGTATTTGTCTCCTCAACGCGCACGGCCGATAACGTGGTTGGTAAGCTGAATAAGAATGGCATTAAGGCCATCGGCATCCACGGCGACAAGGCACAGACGACGCGGCTGGAAGCACTGCAGCAGTTCAAAGACGGCAAGGCTACGGTGTTGGTATCTACCGATTTGTTGTCGCGGGGTATTGATATTCAGGAGCTTCCGTTTGTGATTAACTATGAGCTGCCGCGCTCGCCGAAAGATTATGTACACCGTATTGGCCGGACAGGCCGGGCGGGTGCCGAAGGCGATGCCATTACCCTGATTTGTCCGGAAGACGAACACCACTTTAAGATTATTCAGAAAAAGATGGGCAAGCGGGTCGAAATCCGCGAGTCAGAAGGGTTAGATTTGACCGGCGAGTAAGCTTTTAGGGAAAACTAACCATGATGGAACACACAACTCAACGCGTATGGCGGGGCCTGGCCCTTGCGCTGGTATCGGCCTGATTCAGTTTATCGGTGCAGGCACAGATCGGTGTCGGTGCGAAAGCGCCCAAAGATGCTGAGGTCTTATTTGACGGCAGCCGCAAGATGCTGGACGAAAAATGGACGTACTGGGAGGGCCCCCGGCTGGCAGCGTCGTTGCCCATCAAATGGAAAATTGAAAAAGACCCTGTGGGTGCCGGAACGGTGATGAACACCAACGATCCGGCCGCTGCGGGCGGGAAATATGGTGCAGCCGACATCGTGACGAAGGAAGCCTTCCGCGATTTCCGGCTGCACATTGAATTTTATATCAGCAAACCCGGCGGTAACAGCGGGGTCTATCTCCAGAACCGCTACGAAATCCAGGTACTCGACGGCGATACAACCTCGCACGGCCTGGGAGCGGTAATCAACGAAACGCCGTCGCCGTACTATGCCTACAACGGCGTCGGCAAGTGGAACGCCTACGATATTGTATTCCGCGCGGCCCGGTTTAAAGACGGCAAGCGGGTGGAGAATGCGCAGGTGACCATGTACTTCAACGGCAAAAAAGTCCACAAGAATCAGCCGATCAGCCAGGTGTGGGGCGGCCCCAACTCAGGGATCGACGGCGGTAATGACGGGGGCAAGGGTATTACTGACACCCCCGGCGGGCTGAAGCTACAGGCTGAGGGACACGATGTGCTGTACCGCAATATCTGGATTAAACCGCTTGATCTGAAGGCTGCCAATACCGATTTTTCAAAGTAAACAGCGTGTGCGTCACAGGCGTATAAAAGACGGGTAAAGCCTGAATCTGCCATATAAACGCAGTTTTTTTCGGCTGAAGCTAGTATTTTATTAGATTGCTGACGTATTACACAGTTAGACGAGTCATATACTAATTACCTCCTGCCTTAATACATGCGTAAACAGAAATCGAATACAACCAATTCCCGCCGGTCGTTCCTCAAAACGCTGGGTGTTGCGGGTGCCGCAGCGACAACCACGCCTGCCGCGCTGGCCGAAACAGCGAAAGCTGCCGAAGTAGGGGCGCCTCAGTACCTGAATCTGGTGAAAAGCCATGCGAGTACGGCTGCCAACGAAAAAGTCCGGATCGCGCTGATCGGTACGGGGGGCATGGGTATCGGTGATACACAGACAGCCCTGATGGTCGATGGTGTTGAAATGGTGGCCGCCTGCGATCTGTACGACGGCCGTCTGCGCCGGGCGAAGGAACTGTGGGGCGATCAGATCATGACAACCCGCGATTACCGCGAAATCATTGAACGTAAGGATATTGATGCGGTTATCAACGCCACGACAGACCACTGGCACGAGAAGATTTCGTCGGATGCGATGCGCAAAGGCAAGCACGTATACTGCGAAAAGCCGATGGTGCAGAAGGTGGCCGACGGACATACCCTGATTAAGGTTTCGAAAGAAACGGGTAAGGTATTTCAGGTGGGTAGTCAGTTTGCCAGCTCCATTCTGGTGTCGAAGGCGCAGGAGTTGCTGAAAGCCGGTGAGATTGGTGAAATCGTGTTTGCCGAAGCCCAATATGACCGCCACAGCGCGATGGGTGCGTGGCAGTATTCGGTTCCGCCGGATGCGTCAACGCAAACCGTAGACTGGGATACCTACCTGGGCAGCGCGCCGAAACGGCCGTGGGATCCGCTCCGGTTTTTCCGCTGGCGGAATTATCAGGACTATGGCACGGGTATCGCCGGTGACCTCTATGTGCACCTGCTGACCACCCTGCATACCATTACCGGTTCGAAAGGCCCTAACCGCGTGTATTCGAGCGGAGGGACACGGTACTGGAAAGATGGTCGTGATGTGCCTGATATTCAGCTGAGTATTTATGATTATCCGAAAACAGACGTACACCCTGAATTTAACCTGACCACCCGCGCCAATTTCGTGGACGGCGGGGGCGGCGGCTACCTGGTGCGTCTGGTCGGTACCGAAGGTGACTTGTCGCTGGGTTGGGATACGGTAACGGTTCGCCGGAACAAATTCCCGAAAGCACCGGGCATGTCAATCGACAATTTCCCGAAGGATCAGAAAGAACAGTTCCTGGCACAGTACAACAAAATGTACCCGTCACGGCCGGAAATGGAAGGCCCGAAAGAGTTTAAATACAGCGCACCGAAAGACTACAAAGGCGACCGGTACGAGCACTTTGTGAACTTCTTCAACTCTATCCGGACGAATGCGCCGAATATCGAAGATGCCACCTTTGGCCTGCGTGCCTGTGGTCCGACACAGTGCGGGAATATGAGCTACTTCCAGAAGAAAATTGTTGGCTGGGATCCGGTCAATATGCAGATTCTGGGTTAATTACAGACCGTACAGGATCGCCCGGCGATCCTGTACGGTTTTTTCTTAGATAAGAATACCGCCGGCTACTTCAATGCGCTGGGCGTTGACCCACCGGGCGTCTTCCGAACACAGGAAGGCAACGACCCCGCCAATGTCTTCCGGCAAGCCCACGCGGCCCAATGCTGTCAGCGAAGAGAGCTGACGGTTATACTCCTCGTTATCACGGATGCGCCCCCCGCCAAAATCAGTTGCTACCGGACCCGGCGCCACCACATTGGCTCTGATTCCGCGTGCGCCTAATTCTTTGGCCATGTACCGCGTCAGTACCTCAACCGCGCCTTTCAGCGAGCCGTATACCGCCGAGCCCGGATACGAGAAACGGGCCAGCCCCGACGAAATGTTAACAATCCCTCCGCCGTCGTTCATGATCGGCAACAGTGTCTGGGTCAGGAAGAAAACGCCTTTGTAGTGAACGTTGGTTAACTGGTCAAACTCCGCTTCGGTGACCTGCCCGAGCGGCGTGTAACCTGCGATTCCGGCATTGTTGATCAGGAAATCAAAGTGGTCGGTACCAAATGTGGCTGCCAGCGTCTTGGTCAGTTCACCGGCGAATGTGCTAAAGCCGGCGACCTCGCCGGCATTGAGCTGAAGCGCGGCGGCTTTCCGGCCAAGTGCCTGAATGGCGGCGACAACGGCCTGTGCTTCGTCCTGACGGCTGTTATAGGTCAGGATAATATCGGTTCCTTTTTTGGCCAGACTCAGGGCCATGTCTTTACCTAAACCACGGCTGCCGCCGGTTACGAGGGCAATTTTGCTGCTTGCTGTCATTGTGTTTGTGTTTATAAATTGGTGACACAAAATTGCAGCAAAACTGCCCCCCGCTGTTTGCAAACATCAATCGATTAGTTGCGAAAATCAAATTATGCTCGTCAGGACCGGAAGGCGACGGGCGATAAGGTCGTCTGTTTGCGGAAAAAATTAGAGAAATGGGCAACTTCTTCAAAACCGAGGCTGTAGCTGATTTCGGAGATAGTCCAGTCGGTTTGGCGGAGCAGAATCTTAGCTTCCTGAACGATGCGGCTGCCGATGATTTCCGTTGTGGTTTTGCCCGTGTTTTCCTTCAGGACCTTGTTCAGGTGGTTAACGTGCACCGACAACCGTTCGGCATAATCCTTGGCTGTCCGCAGCCCCAGCTGCTGCCGGGTCGACTCAATCGGAAACTGACGCTCAAGCAGTTCGACGAAGAGCGACGAGATACGGGCCGAAGCTGTATGGGTCGGGTATAAAGACGTGGCCGGTTGCAGTTTCTGGCCGTAATGGATCAGTTCCAGCACGTACGTCCGCAGCAGATCATACTTATAGGCGTAGTCGGATGCGATTTCGCGGTGCATTTTCCGGAAAAGACCCTTGATTTCGTCAGCCTCGTCATCTGACAGCTGGAAAACAGGATAGCCGCCGGGTTGATAAATAGGTAATTCATCCAGCGTGATACCGCTTTTGGCCGGTATCATAAACTCGTCCGTAAACACGCAGAAATGCCCGGACTGGTCATCTTCAAGCGAGGTGTAGTTATAGGGGATTCGGGGCGTAGCAAACAGGAGCGCATTTTTCTCAATGTCGATCACCTTGTCGGCATATTCCGCGCGGTTATGACCGCAGATCAGGCTGATTTTGTAGTAGGCCCGCCGGTTATACGGCATCGGAGCCGGCTTTTTACCGTCGCGTTTCCGGTACATATCGGCGATCGCAAACACATTGAAGTGACCGATCTCCTTGTTGATGCCTGCCGGAATGAGTTGTGCGGTTTCCTCGTAAAAATCCTCAATGGTTCTGACTTCCATAGCCTGTTGCCGGTTGTAAAATTCAAATATACGGAAATTGTAGCGTGTGTGTCAGTGGCAGGTATGAACGAATGGTTAACAAATTTGTTAACAGGGAGAAAAAAAATCCGGTTAACTTGATCCGTAAACGCTTTCTGATCAATCATGAACACAAAATCCATTCTTCTGGTGTCGGGTATAGTTTGCAGCCTGACATTGTCCTATGCACAGACGCCGCCTCAAAAAGTATTACGGCATGTGGTAACGGTTACATTTAAACCTACAGCACCGGCTGCCGTGATCAAGGCCGTTGATGCGTCTTTTAAGAACCTGGGTACAAAACTAAAGATGACCCGTGGCTACGAATGGGGCATTGCTCCGATGGATGCCCGAAACAAGGACATCAGGCATGTGTACATCACCACATTTGCCTCCGAAAAAGACCTGCAGGCCTATGGCGCCTCACCCGAACACCAGAAACACATCAAATTGGGGGCTTCCGAAATTGCCGGTGTGCAGGCCGTCGATTTCCTGGTTGAAAAATAAGGCTGCAACACATGGCCACCCAACCGTGTTTATCGGGTAGAGACGCAATATTTTGCGTCTCCTCAACCGGCAGGATTTAGGCCATAGCTGAGACGCAAGATGTTGCGTCTGTACGGGTCCGTCAGGATTTAGGCCATAGCTGAGACGCAATATTTTGCGTCTCCTCAACCGTCAGGATTCGGGCCATAGCTGAGACGCAAGATGTTGCGTCTCTACGATAAGTCGCAGAACGTAACTGATGCGCGATAGCGTACGTATAGGAAAAGAATATGTTAATGAATCGTTTAATTACCGTAACACTACGTTTAGCGTTTAGCCTGGGTGCCGTGTTGGCGCAGGCCCAGAACACGCCCTGGAAGCTGGAAAAAGATAAAAACGGGATTCAGGTTTTCTCCCGTATGCCGGAAGGAAGCCGGTTTAAGGAAATGAAGGTTGTCTGCGAAATTGACGGGACGCTCCCGCAGTTGTGTGCCTATATCAACGACATCGAGCATTATCCGGAAGTGGTGTATAAAAACAAGCAGGCTTATCTCATTAAGCGGATCAGCGATCGTGAAATTATCTATTACAACGAGACAATGCTGCCCTGGCCGGTCAAAAACCGTGATCTGGTGATTCACCTGACGTTTATTCCGGATGCAGCCAAAAAGGAACTGCGCATTCATACCGAAAATACGGCGGGTTATGTGGCTGTCAATGCCGATAAGGTACGGGTGCCCTACTGGCGCGCCGACTGGACAGTCGTGAAAAAAGGCCCGAACCGCCTGGGCATCGAATACCTGTTCCGCGTTGATCCGGGGGGAGAACTGCCCGCATGGCTCATTAATATGACGGCTGCCGTCGGACCCTATACGTCCTTTTCGGGCATGGAGGGGTTTATGAAGCTGCCACGGTATCAGGGCCGGCAGTTTTCATTCCTTAACTTCTAACCCGGGAGAATCCTGTACCTTTGTCTTGATAACGGTTATGTGATTGGTCTGTGCCACGGCCACTCAATCGCTCAACCACAAATCACTCAATAACCATGGATCAAATTAAAGAAGACTTATATAATCTCATTACCGAGACGATCAGTGCGGTAATGACTGAAGACTGGGCGCTGATTCAGCTGAATGTTCAGTTTCTGGGCGACGGGCTGGATATTGAATGCGACGGAATCTATCTGACGCCTACGCAGGATGTTGAGCCGTTGATCATCGACTATCCGGAGGAGGTCATAGAAGCGCTGCAGAAACTCTATCTGCTCAACAAGGAAGAAACCGGCGAAGCGGCGAACCTGATGCAGATCAACCTGACGAGCCAGGGACAGTTCAAATCCGAATTCAGCTGGGATCAGGAACTACAGGACGAAGACGAACATTTCAGCAAGGGTGGTACTGCCCGCGAGTGGATGGAAATCCGGAAGGCAAAATACGGCTCGCCGGAAGAGCAGTAAAGCACTCAGAAGGGTGCCGCAAATGCCCCGTTTATTGCCGCAAATTACCCCTGCTGACGCGGGTAGATGATCGTATTTTTGTCAGGTAAACCAAAACACAAATACGATATGGCAACCATGATTTTTGTAAACCTGCCCGTTCAGGACCTGAACCGTTCCATTGATTTTTTTACGCAGGTCGGCTTCACCTTTAACCCGCAGTTTACCGACGAGAAGGCGACCTGTATGGTTGTCAGCGAGACTATTTATGTCATGTTGCTGACAGAGACGTTTTTCAAGACTTTCACGAAAAAAGAACTGGCCGACGCCACGAAGGTGACGGAGACCATCATTTGCCTGTCGGCCGACAGCCGCGAACAGGTTGACGAGCTGGTTGACAAAGCTATGGCTGCCGGTGCCAGCCCGTCAAACGATCCGAACGATCAGAGCTTTATGTATTACCGCAGCTTCCAGGACCCCGACGGCCATATGTGGGAAGTCATGTGGATGGATCCCGCCGCTGTTGAGGGCGTGAAACCCGCTGAAACCGAAATAACAGCGGCCTGATCCGGCACAAACAGACATTTTTGCGAAACCACCCGTCCTGACCGGCGGGTGGTTTCTTTTTTTGCGGTTGTGGTGTATATTGAGCTATTAACCTGATCAACAAACCATAACCCCGTGACTGACTCTGTTTTTATCCTGTTTGTCCTTTCGCTGAACGTTGTTTTTTGTGAGTGGCTGAGCCGGAAGCCTGTCTTCCGCGACATCGGCACTGCCCTGCTCGTGATTATCGTAACAGCCATCGAGGCTAATCTGCGTCTGATTCCTACTACAGACACCCCGGTTTATGACGGTATCTTCAGCTATATCGCGCCGTTTTCACTTTTCCTCCTGTTGCTGGGTGTCAACCTGAAAGACCTAAAACAGGCGGGTTTGCCGATGATCTCCATGTACCTGATCGGGTCGGCGGGAGTTATTATCGGCGTTCTGACGAGTGTGTGGATGTTTTCAGCGCCACAAACGGTCGGGAATTTATACTACGCACTGGCGGGGATGTTTACGGGCACTTACATTGGCGGCAGTATTAACTTCCACGCCGTGGCGCTGCATTACAACGTCTCGAAAGCCGGTAACCTGTTTGTGGCCGCCACAGCGGCCGATAATATCCTGACGGCGCTCTGGATGGTGGCAACACTGGCCATTCCGCGTTACCTGCAAACCCGCTACCCGCGCCGGTTACCGACCGCCAACAGCGATGCAACCGATGCGGCCACAGGCGATCATCCGGTGTTTTCCGACGCCGAAACCGTCAGTCCGATGGACCTGGCGCTGCTGCTGACGCTGGGCTTCGGGACTATTTTTGTGGCGAAGCAACTGGCCGGCCTGTTTCCCGCCCTGCCGTTTGTACTGATCGTAACGACCATTGCCCTGGTACTGGCCCAGTTCCGGACCATCAACCACCTGAAAGGCGGCCGGTTGCTCGGCTTGTTCGGGGTATATGTGTTTCTGGCGGTAATCGGGGCATACTGCGACATTGCCGCCCTGCTGCGCGACGGCAAGCTGGCCATGGTGCTCTTTGGCATGATTCTGCTGCTCGTAGCGATTCATGCCGTTATCCTGTTCGGCATCGGGGCCTTATCTAAACAGGACTGGGATGTGCTTGGCATTGCATCGCAGGCTAATATCGGCGGGGCAACGTCGGCGCTGGCGCTGGCCCGCAGCCTGAACCGTACCGATCTGCAGCTGCCGGCCGTACTGGTGGGTACGCTCGGGAATGCCATCGGTACGTATCTGGGTATTCTGGTGGCCGAACTGCTGCGGTAAATCGTCAGGCCATGGCCACCGGCCGGTTGTATTTCTGCCGGTATTCAATCGGCGATAGCCCGGTTATTTTCCGGAACGTCAGCCGGAAGGCCTTGGGATCGGTATAGCCTACGCTGTACATGACCTCGTTGACGTTCTCCCGCGACGATTCCAGACTCATCTTGGCCGCTTCGATTTTTACCCGCTGTATGTATTCGGTGACGGAATTGGCGGTGGCTTTCTTAAACCGTCGTTCAAGGTTGCGGCGGCTGAGGGCGAGCATGGACGCCAGTTCGTCGACGGTAATTTTCTCCTCTACGTTTTGTTCGATGTTCTCCTGTGCCCGGATGATGCTCTGATCGCCCTGTTCTTTCTGGCCGTGAAACATGATGAACGGCGACTGGCTTTTGCGGGAAATATCAATCTGAAACGCCTTCGACATAAAAACTGATGCCTGCCGGCCGGCGTATTTTTCGATCAGATACAGGATCAGGTTGAGGTACGAAAAGGCCCCGCCGCTGGAATACAGCCCCTGTTCGTCGGTGATGATGCGGTCTTCGACCAGGTTAACATCCGGAAACAGGTGCCGGAACAGCCGGGCCGCCATCCAGTGCGTAGCGCATTGCTTGCCGTCGAGCAGGCCGGTAGAGGCCAGCAGGAATGCCCCGACGCACAGGCTCCCGACCTCGGCACCGGCTTCGTACCGGGCATTGATCCAGGGCAAAAACGCCTGATTGAGGCTAATGCCCTGTTGCAGGTCACCGTCGAGGGCAGGAATGATGATCAGGTCGGTTCGGGCAATGTCCGAAATGAGGGCATCAGTATAGACCGTGTATTTGCCGCCGGCCGCGGCCACTTCGGCAGCCAGGCCAACGAGTTGCACTTCAAACAAAGCCGGCTGGCCGATGCTTTGCATGTATTTGTTGACCTCGGTAAGTACCTGACGCGGGCCTTCAATGCTACCCAGGATAGCGCCTTGAGGCACCAGAATCGATACATGTTTCATGCGGAAAAAAGGGGAATAGGATCCGGTGTTTCTGTTACAAATTTAGCCATTTTGTTTGTCGGAAACTACCCGAAATTTGACGGAAATACACCCCGTCTGCCGGTATTCAGGTACTTATTTTTGTGTTGTAATCAAACAGTAAACAACACGATGAACACAGCAAACACCCTGACGATGACAACCGGACGTATAGCCGTAAAACCACCTAAAACGCTTAAAATTGCCTATTGGGTCATGCTTGGCCTGTTTGTGACAGCCATGCTGATGGATGGCGGGGCAGGTATTGTACAGGAGAAAAACGGGCTGGATGTCATGCGTCAGCTGGGGTATCCGGCTTATGCGATGATTATCTTCGGAACGGCCAAGGTGCTCGGTGCGCTGGCGCTGTTGCAGCCCTGGTTCCGGACGGTTAAAGAATGGGCCTATGCCGGGTTTACGATCAACCTGATCGGGGCAATGGCCTCCTGGAGCTTTGCCGTTGGTGACCCGGCTTACCTGCTGCCTCCGCTGGTGATGCTGACGTATTTGTCGGTGCTGTATTACCTCTGGAAGCGGGTCTATCCGGTCAAAGGGTAGGTATAGAAAATCTTCTTTGTTGACAAGGCAGTTCCGGTTCGGGATTGCCTTGTCCGTTTTAGGTAAACCCTTGTCCGATTGTGGACAGGTGACGGGCAGGTAAGTACACAAAAAGGTTCAATACAGGGCGTATGATGTGTTTCCGGCTGGCTGGCACTGCTTTTGTTCTATACTGACTATCAGAAAACTGTATTGGCTATATGATTCAGAACTACCTCAAAATTGCCGTCAGGCAGTTAATGAAGCATCGGGGCCATACCCTGATTAACAGCGGTGGCCTTGCACTGGGTATCGCGTGCTGTCTGTTAATTGGCCTCTATGTGGTGGACGAACTCCGGTATGACCGGTTCCATACCCAATTCCCGCACATTTACCGGATCGTTGAAAAGCAAAAGCAGGCAGAAGGTGTTTTTGACGTGGCGGTGACGCCGGGGCCGCTGGCAGTCAGTATAGTGCGCGACTTCCCGGAAGTGCAGGATGCTGTCCGTGTCGGGCAGTGGCACGGCCTGCTGGCATCCGGAAATAAATCGGTTGAGGCCAGCGAGATGCGGGTGGTTGATCCGTCTTTTTTCCGGTTGTTCTCGTTTCCGCTCGTGAAAGGAAATACGGATCGTGTTTTCCGGAGCCCCAACGAAGTCATTATCAGCGAAACGGTGGCCGCCCGCTTATTCGGCCCCGACTGGCAGCGGCAGCCTATATTGGGTAAGGTGCTGAATCTGGGCGGAAACGACCCGCTTACACTGGTCGGCGTTGCTAAAAATCCGCCACTGGCCTCCCACATTCAGTTTGATGTGCTGATCCCGTTCATGTGGCTGGAAAAGAACGATGAGTGGAGCAACAAATGGAACAGCAACAGTTACCATACCTACCTGAAAATACGGCCTGAGCCATCCGGAAAACCGGCCGATCCGTCGGGGTTTGCCGCTAAACTATACGGGCAGCTTGCACAGTACAACAACGACAAGGACACGAAACTGCTGCTGCAACCGCTGTCCGACATCTATCTGTATTCCCGTTTCGCGTTTCAGACCGATTTCGGGAAACGCAGCGATATTGCCTACGTCCGGCTGTTTTCCATCGTGGGCCTGATTGTCCTGCTGATTGCCATTGTCAATTTTGTGAATCTGGCAACCGCCCGTGCCTCGCAGCGGAGCAAGGAGGTAGGCGTCCGGAAAACGGTAGGCGCCCACCGCAGCAGCCTGGTCGTGCAGTTTCTGGGCGAAGCGCTCTTGCTGGTGTTGCTGGCCGTCGTCTTCGCGCTGGTACTGGCCGAGATGTTGTTACCTGCGTTTAATGAACTGGCCGGGAAAGCACTGGTGCTGCCTTACGCCGCGCCGTTGTTCTGGGGCATTCTGGCAGGCTTTACGGTGTGCCTCAGTGTCCTGAGTGGCCTTTATCCCGCATTAATTCTGTCGTCCTTCCGGCCGATGCCTGTTCTCCGCGGGAACATACTGACAAAGGCGGGCCGGTCCGGATTCACGTTGCGGCAAACGCTGGTAGGGGGGCAGTTTATGCTGTCGATCGGCCTTGCCATTTGTACTATGGTCGTTTACCGGCAACTGGTTTTTATGCAGACAAGCCAGCTCGGGTTTGATAAGTCCCAGCTGCTGTATGTGCGGTTAAAAGGTGCACTCCGCGAACGGGCAATGCCCTTCAAACAGGCCGTGACCGGATTGGCAGGCGTGGAGAGGGCCGCTTTATCGACCGGAAATCTGGTCAATACGGAAAACGGCAGTAACATAGAGTGGGAGGGGCAGACCGCAAAAGACGAGTTCAATATTACGCAGATGAATGTGGACGCTGATTTTATGCAGACAGCCGGTATGTCGGTTTCCGCAGGACGCATGTTTTCCGGGCGGATTGTCTCCGACACGCTTTCCGGCCAGGCAGCCTACATGATCAACGAAACCGCCGCCAAACGGATGGGCTGGCAACCGGCACAGGCCATCGGTAAGCGCCTGACCTTCTGGGGAACGCCCGGCCGCGTGATCGGGGTGGTAAAGGATTTTCATTACAAACCGCTGCGGGTTGATATTCAGCCGTTTATTTTCCGCTATCGGCCGAAAGAGTTTTATTTTACCCTGCTGATTAAAACAAAACCGGCGCAGGTTGCCCGGGCCATCGAGGAAATTTCTGCTGCTTACAAAAAGCTGGAACCTAATTACCCGATCAGCTATGGATTTGTGGATCAGGATCTTGAAGCACAGTACCAGTCGGAGCAGCGTATCGGGAAAGTCATGTTCTGCTTTGCCATACTCACGATTTTGATTTCATGCCTGGGCTTGCTTGGTCTGACTGCCTTTGCCGCCGAGCAGCGTATCAAGGAAATCGGCGTCCGGAAGGTGCTGGGAGCGTCGGTGGCCAGCATCATCGGTCTCCTGACAAAAGATACGATGAAGCCGGTAGGCATCGCGCTGTTGCTGGTAGTACCGCTGGTCTGGCTGGGCTTACAGCGCTGGCTGGAAAATTATGCCTACCGCATCACCCTGAACGGCTGGATGTTTGCCGTTGCCGGTCTGGGCGCTGTTAGTGTTGCGTTGATGACGGTAGGGTACCAGAGTATTAGAGCAGCCCTCGCCAATCCGTCGCGGGCGCTGCGTTCGGAGTAGGGCAGGGCCGTTCGCTCAATGATCGGGGGGATTAGTTGTCAAGTCAATTAATTCACAGAAACGTGCAAGGTTTGGCGGAACAATCCTGTCAGAATCAGTGTAGTTCTATCAGTACTGTTCTATTTTTATCATGACGCGGCGGCAACATTTTATTGTAATTCTGATCTTAGGCACCCTCTCAACCATTAGTCCATTCTCGATTGATATGTACCTGCCCGGCTTTCCGGCCATTGCCAAAAGCCTCGATACGTCGATTGCGCAGGTCCAGCTTTCGTTAACGGCTTATCTGGTCGGGATCTCGGTGGGTCAGTTGCTGTATGGTCCGCTGCTCGACCGTTTTGGCCGTAAACTACCGCTCTATGCCGGTCTGGTCCTGTACCTGCTGGCGTCAGTCGGCTGCGCGCTGAGTAATTCCATCGAAAACCTGATTGCGATGCGGCTCCTGCAGGCGCTGGGTGGCTGTGTAGGCATGGTGGCGGCCCAGGCGCTGGTCCGCGATATTTTTCCGGTTAATCAGATTGCCCAGGTGTTTTCGCTCCTGACGCTGGTGATTGCCGTTTCGCCGATGATTGCGCCGACCGTTGGCGGCTATGCCACGGTAGCCTTCGGATGGCACTCCATTTTTATCATTCTGGCCGTCATTACGGCCCTGATTCTGGTCGGTATTTACTTCGTACTGCCCGACGGTAAGGCCCCCGACCCGACGCTATCGCTCCGGCCGCAGGCGGTGATGGGTAACTTCTGGCTGGTCCTGAAACAGCCTCAGTTCCTGACCTATATGCTGGCGGGGGGCATTGCTACGGCGGCTCCGTTTGCCTACATCGCCGGTTCGCCTGACGTGTTTATGAACATCTACCACGTGAGCGAGCAGGAATATGGCTGGATTTTTGCCTTTCTGGCCATCGCTATTCTGGGGCCGAGTCAGTTCAACCACTTCCTGCTAAAGCGGTTTTCCAGCGAGCAGGTTATTTACACGACCCTGATTTACCAGTCGGTCATGGGCTTGCTGACGGTTACACTGGCGGGTATGGGGCTGCTGAGTCTGTACGGGCTGATCGGCATGCTGTTCCTGTTCTTCCTCGGGCAGGGGTTGGTGTCGCCGAATGCGACGGCCTTGTCGCTGGTACCGTTCACGCGCCATGCCGGTAGTGCCGTTGCACTGATGGGCGCGTTCCGGATGGGGCTGGGCGCCCTGATCTCGGGAGCCGTCAGTGCCCTGCACGACAACACCGCCCTGCCGATGGTGGGTGTCATGACCCTCTGCGCCGTTACCGGGCTGACCATTCTGCTGATCGGGCAGCGCATGATTGCCCGCTACCAGGAAGATAAAACACCTGCCGGCGCTGAAATGGCGCTGTAAGCATACTGGCTTATGCAGCAGCTCAAATGCGTGTCAAATATCTTTTCTCTCTTTCAAAAGAAGCATTCTATGTTCAATCGGTTAAACGGTATGCCGAATTCGCGCAACGAATTCCTCAATACTTACTTGCTTCCTTTCCAGGATTTACACCTGAATATTTAAGCGAGATCCGTAAGAAGCGTGTTTCTTAAACCAGTTTAAGTTTTGTGGTTTTCGTACGTTTTACTTTTGCATTGAACAATTTTAACCGAATAATTCAATGCAGGAACGATTTAACTTTAAAACAATAGCTCCCAATGCTCTGAAAGCAATGGCTGGTTTAGAGACTTATCTTTCACAGTGTTCTATATCCGGAAGAATTATGGAGCTTATTAAAGTCCGCGCTTCACAAATCAATGGTTGTGCGTTCTGTATTAATATTCATACACAAGATGCCATCAAAAAAGGGGAAACGGATCAACGTATTTTTTTATTAACTGCCTGGAGGGAAGCCGGAGTTCTTTTTACAGAAGAAGAAAAAGCAGTGCTGGCTGTAACGGAAGAAATAACGTTAATCCATCAAGGCGGTTTATCAGATGACACGTACACAAACGCCTTACAATTTTTTAGTAAAACCCAGATTGCAGATATTATAACGGCAATTGTTACCATTAATCTCTGGAACAGGGTAGTGCTAAGCACCCACTTACTGATAGGGCAGAGTCTGGCATAAGACGAACAACAATAAAAACCGCAGGTCGTTAAACCTGCGGTTTTTATTGTTGTTCGTTATTACAATGTATCTGACACTGGTTGTACCTGCCGTTCCGCCTTTCGTTTATATACTTTCCCGTTCAGAAACAGGCCAATGGAAGTGCCTCTTACCAGATAATGATAGCTCACCAGCGAAAGAAAACAGGTCGCCGAAAAGGTAATGGCAAACTTTACCACAGCGGGGAGCGGATAGTCAGCCAGCAGACCAACGATAAGCGTGACAATGGGCAGATGGATGATGTATACCCAGTAAGCGGCATCGGCCAGATAGCGCATCCGGGGCGAATGCTTATTAACATATCGCAGGAAAAGGGCCGTAAACCCGAACACAAAGAGTGGGGCATTTAAGGAGGAAAGGGCAATCCTGAGCATAAGCGCCCATTCGGTTTTTACCTGGATAGACAACTGCGCCAGTAAAAGCAGGGTAGCGATACTGAGCTGCAATACCGGATATCGGGTCATGGTAGCCAGACTGTTAGTAGTATAGATACACCAGCCCAGCCCGAAAAAAAGGAAGTAGGTTGTCATGATCGATGGCACAAGCGCCCAGCCGAAACTGGTGAGCAGATACGGGCTCTGCTGCCAGTACAGGCACAGAAAAAAGAGCAGGCTCAGACAGGCGATGCGTAGCCCTGCATGTTGCAGAATAACCGTAAGGACCTTTTGAGCGGATGAGTTGAATGCCGGTGCCCTACCGGACGCCATGAGCAGTACCCTGCTAATGAGGGCGTAGATGCCCAGAAAGTACAGAAACCATAAATGGCCGGGTAAAAAAGGCAGGAACTTACCGGCAGCCAGTGCATCCCAACCCATCCGGAAAGGGGATGCCGCATGGGTAAGTTTTGCCTTAGCGAATGTCAGGGCAAACGTTTCTAACGGGCCAATGATCAGCACGCCGGCCAGCAAAGGCAGTACAATCCGTTTGACGCGATTGGTCAGCATAGCATCCGCCCCTCTTTTATAGACCAGTAAGGCGCAGAAGAAGCCGGACACTACAAAGAAAACGGGCATCCGGAAGCTATGGATGAAGCCGTTCGTCAGGTCAAAGAGCAGGCTGTTGGCGGTATCTTTGAGCGGCCACAGGTCATTTTTGGTGACCATATAGGAGAGCGCGCCGTGAATTACAATGCCCAGCAGCATCATCACGCTGCGTAGGGCATCGAGCGCATAAATGCGGTCTGTGTTGTGTAACTGGTCTGTGTGCATGGATTAAATCGGTTACCTGTCAGGGCTGCCCGGTGCCGGACAGCCCTGTGCGTTTACGGGATCACAAATTCGGCGTCGCTGATACCTGTATTGAGCTGATAGCTTTCGATTTTCAGGATGTTGTTTCCCGAGCGAATCATAAACGGGAGTTTGATGCCCTTCACTTCCCGGTAATCACTATACAGGTTTAGGTCGCCGACAGACTGTCCTGGAACCGATAACTTTACTTTCAGACCAGTCTGCGTATCGTAACAGGTGTTCCATGTACTGCCGTCAGGCATAGTGTGGGTTAGTTTATAGGCCTCTTTCCCTTCTACGGTTTCTTTTCCCGCGAATGTGGTCTTTATCCCCTGGCTGGCGAGGTACAACTCAGGCATCATCTGCATGGTAATCATAAACCGGTCCATCACTCCGCGACTCATGGGCGTTTTGTTGTCACCGAAGGCCATAAAGGCATCTTTACCATCAGCGATGAATGTATACATCACCTGTCCTTGTGCATTACGTAATGTTGTGACTTGCTTGAGGGGCGGTTTAAATTTATTAACTGTCGGAAACCCGGCACCGTCGTTGCCGGTGGTGGCTTCCCAGCTAATGTCTTTGATGTCGAGCAGTGCTTTTTTACCGCCCACTGCTTTGTAGTAGGCATTGAGTACTTCGTCGGCAGTAGTCAGGTTTTGGGCCCTGGCAGTTAGCCAGATAGCAGGCAGAAGGAGGAGCGTAACGATAAACGTTTTCATCTTAATTTTGTGTAAAGCAAATTTTGTTTGGTCAAGACCACAACCG
>NZ_CAMFHL010000062.1 GCF_945952095.1 uncultured Arsenicibacter sp.
ATGAACCCGTGTCCAGACATGCAGCAGAGAGTCGAACGACACAGTATCGCTGGCCGGAATCTGCTGTAGATCCAGCAACACCAGCTTGGTCAGGCGCTGGCTCAGCATCCGCTGGCGGCCGGCTACGTTCAGCACCCGCCCGTCATCGTTATGGTCGTTGATCGTCTGTTTTATAAAAAACAGTCCGCTGATGGTCAGGACCGCGATGACGGTGAGGGCCATTACATAAAAGCGGGTCAGTCGCCGGGCTACCAGTTGGTCAAGTTCCTGCACGGGATATTGGGTAATTGAGTGAATTGTGATTGAGTGATCTGCTGCACTCCGGAGCTGAACATATAAAGGGTTCAGTATTAACAGGTCATTCAACTAAATTAACCACATAGACACATAGGGCACATATGAGATAAAAAATCTTTTTATTTTTATGTGGCTATGTGGTTAACGTCGATTTATAACGGATCGAAAATCCCTGCAAGGTTAGTCCTCAGAAGTATAGGAAAAGCAGGTAAACTATTTCCGGTCGGGTTGCTCACTCCGCAATGCCCACAAATACCTGGTCGTTTTCAACCCGGACGGGGTAGGTCCGGATCTGGTATTCGTCGTCGGTGAGGCATTGACCGGTCCTGAGCGAAAATGTTTTTTTGTGGAACGGACACGCGACTTTCGGCTCTCCCTGATGGCTGCCGGTCATGCCCCTCGACAAGGCCATCTGCTGGCGGTGCGGGCATTGATTATCGGTGGCATACCACTCGCCGCGGCGGGCAAAATGGAAAATGGCAATCTGGCGGCCATTGATCAGGGCACACGCCCCGCCGTCGGCCGGAATATCGTTGGTGTGGCAGGCCATGTGCCACGTAATTGACAAGGTTAACATGTTGTTTTGATCGTAAACGTGTATGGCAGAATGATATTCCGCTACTTACCGGATGAATTACATTTATTGCGCGGAATGACATTCCACGCTACCGACCCTATATGGTCCATTCCTGCGCCCGTTTCTGAGAGCGGAGCGGGGTAAAGGCAATTGACGGGTCTTTAACGTCGGGCTGGTTCACAAAATGGGTAAAGCGTTTCCGGAGTTCAGGCGTCTCTACCACATCTTTCCACTCACAGCGGTAGTTGTTGACCAGTTCCTGCATACCGGCTTCCAGATCGGCCGCAATTCCCAGCACATCGTCGACGATCACGGCCTTGAGGTAGGTCATGCCGCCTTCCAGTTTGTTGAGCCAGGTAGCCGTACGGGTCAGCGGATCGGCGGTTTTGATGTAAAACATCAGGAACCGGTCGATCAACCGGAGACAGGTCTCCTTGTCTACATCGGTGGCCAGCAGCCGGGCGTGTTGCGGTTTGGAGCCACCGTTGCCGCAGACATACAGGTTCCAGCCCTTGTCGGTGGCGATGATGCCGAAATCCTTGCTCTGCGCTTCAGCACATTCGCGGATACAGCCCGAAACCGCCGATTTCAGCTTGTGCGGCGCGCGGAGGCCCTTGTAACGCTCTTCGACCTCAATGGCAAACGTCACCGAATCCTGCACCCCAAACCGGCACCAGGTCGATCCCACACAGCTTTTTACCGTCCGCAGGGCTTTGCCGTAAGCATGACCGCTTTCAAAACCGGCCCGAATCAGTTCTTCCCAGATTGCCGGTAAATCACCGACATGGGCGCCGAACAGGTCAATCCGCTGGCCGCCCGTAATTTTGGTATACAACCCGTATTTTTGCGCCACCTGCCCGATCACGATCAGCTTTTCGGGCGTAATTTCGCCGCCCGGAATCCGCGGAACTACCGAATAGGTGCCCCCTTTCTGGATATTGGCCAGATAGCGGTCATTGGAGTCCTGCACCGGTGCCCGATCCTGCTCCAGAATATTTTCGTTCCATAAACTGGCCAGTACCGATGCTACAAGCGGCTTACAGACTTCGCAGCCATCCCCGTGCCCGAACTGGTTCAGTACATCGCCATAGGTGCGCAGTTTGTTGATTTTCACCAGGTCAAACAACTCCTGGCGCGAAAAATCGAAGTGTTCACAAATCGTATTCCGGACATACAGTCCTTGTTCTTTCATCACGCCCTGGATCAGGTCCTTCACCATGGGTGTACAGCCGCCGCAGCCCGTGCAGGCCTTGTTCGCTTTTTTCATGCCGTCGACCGTTGTGCAGCCATGTTCCTTAACCTGCTGGCAGATCATTCCCTTCGTTACCGCTTCGCAGGAACAGATCAGGGCATCGTCGGGCAGACTCAGGACCCCCGCGCCGGCCGCCTCTTCACCGCCGCGTGAGCCCAGAATCAGGTCTTCGGGGTCGGGCGGCAATACCGTCTTGTTTTTACAGGTCTGGAGGAGCATGTTATACTGCTCCGCATCGCCCACCAGAATACCACCGAGCAGCTCCTTGCCGTCGGGCGACAGGTTAACCCGCTTGTAGATGCCCTTCGCCTTGTTGTCGTAAATAATGGTCCGGCAGGTGGGTTCGGCGACAAACGGATCCCCGAAGCTGGCCACATCAACCCCGATCAGTTTCAGCTTGGTCGACATATCAAACGGCCTGAACTGTTTCAGCTCACCGGTAAGCTGCGACGCAACCACATCAGCCATGTCGTAACCCGGCGCGACAAGCCCGTAGATCATATTATGTACCAGCGCGCATTCGCCGATGGCAAAAATGGCAGCGTCGGTGGTCCGGAGCTGATCGTTGACCAGAATACCGCCGCGCGGATGGGTATCAAGGCCGGCCCGTTTGGCCAGTTCGTCGCGCGGGCGGATACCAGCCGAAATAATCAGCATATCGACATCCAGCCGTGAGCCGTCTGTAAAGTCGATACCGTCCATCGTAGCATCGCCTGAAATCTGTCGGGTGCTTTTTGAGAGGTGGATCGACAGGCCGAGTGAACTGAGTTGCTGTTGCAGGATGGCCGACCCGGCATCATCAATCTGCCGGGGCATCAGCCGTGGAGCAAATTCAACGACATGGGCTTCGTCGAGGCCCAGATCGAGCAGCGCCTTTGCGGCTTCCAGCCCAAGCAGACCACCACCGAGCACGGCTCCTTTACGTGCGGTACGCGCGTACGATTGAATGAGTTCGAGATCTTCGATGGTGCGGTAGACAAACACGCCGTCTTTTTCAACACCCGGAATAGGCGGCACAAAGGCGGCCGAGCCGGTGGCCAGTATCAGATAGTCGTAAGGAACGGCAATGCCATGATGTGAATAAACGGTTTTGGTCTCCCGGTTGATGTTCACAACCGGATCGCCCAGGTAGAGTTCAATGCCTTCAGCCACATACCAGTCAGCATCAGCCAGCAGCAGGTCGTCTGCTGATTTGCCGGCAAAAAAAGCGCTTAAATGTACGCGGTCATAGGCAGCGCGCGGCTCTTCTCCGAAAACGGTTATCCGGAAATCCGCTTTGTTTTGGGCTTTAGCCAGAAGCTTTTCACAGAACTTGTAGCCGACCATGCCGTTTCCAACGACCACAATCCGTGTTTGTGTTTGTGTTTTCATAGTTAGTAGTAACTATAATTTTATGACAACCCGTAATTTTTATTGTGTTATTTCAAGAATCGCCCCCACGAGTGCCTGAAATTATATAGGTCAAAATTAAATGGTGTTTTTGGTAAATCCTAGCTTATTATTTGTTAAATGCTTAATTTTTAAACTTATTTTTTTGAAAAAGTATTGTTTTTCGAAATTTAAGGTATAGATTTGAAGCAGTTAATGATGTAGTTAATAATAACTATTGATAGTACATTATTAATATTCACAACTTGACGCAAACGATCATGCAACCTAAACTGACATTAGTAGGCGCCGGTCCGGGTGATGGCGAACTGATTACCCTGAAAGGGATCAGGGCGCTGCAGAAAGCCGATGTGGTACTGTATGATGACCTGGCAAACGTAACGCTGCTGGACTTTGCGCCGGTGCATTGTCTGAAAATGTATGTTGGGAAGCGGGCCGGTAAACCATCAATTGCGCAGGATGAAATCAACACGCTGATTGTGCGGCTGGCGACACAGCACGGGCACGTGGTCCGGCTGAAAGGGGGTGATGCCTATGTGTTCGGCCGTGGTTTTGAAGAGCGTACCTATGCACTGGAGCACGGTATTTCGTGTGAAGTAATACCGGGCGTATCAAGCAGCATTGCCGTGCCGGCTGCCCAGGGAATTCCGGTAACCTGCCGTGGTGTCAGCGAGAGTTTCTGGGTTATTACCGGAACTACCCGCAGCGGAGCCATGTCGAAAGACATGCAGCTGGCCGTACAGTCAGACGCCACGGTTGTCGTATTGATGGGATTAAGTAAACTACAGGATATCTGCGCGTTATATGTCCGCAACGGAAAGGCAAACCTGCCGATGGCGGTCATACAGAACGGTACACGCACTGGCGAGCAGTGTGTGGTAGGGCAAGTTTGGGAAATGCCGTCACTGGTTGCTGCACAAGGCGTGGGGGCGCCCGCAGTGATCGTGCTCGGTGAGGTAGTTGCATTACACAAGGCGTATTTACCGGCCTATCTGCAAAGCCTGCAACTCGCTTGCATCTGATCAATAAAAAAGCCGATCCGGTGTAGGGGCACCTTGTGGATCGGCTATGTTCGGGTTGTCTATGTTAAACACAAACGTTTCAAAGAAAATGAAAAAAACTTCCTGAACCAAATCTGCCGCACCGGCAGAAATGGTTCGTCTCTTCCTGTCGCCTGAAAAAGGCATCTCCTTTGTCTTCTGCTTCAAGACGTTACGTCTGACGTTTGCCCGTCCGGGGTATGGCCGCATATTTCCGTTACGACTACTTCTACCTGAACTATTCTCACGAATTACCATGAAATTATCTTTATTCGCTATAGGCGTTACGCTCACAGGCTGTTCGTTACTGGCAACCACAGCCCATGCCCAGTTTTCGTTAACCGGTCAGGTCCGGACGCGGACTGAAGTAAGGGACGGACTGGGAAATCTGGCACCAAAAGACAGCAAAGCGGCCGTTTTTACGTCACAACGCACACGCCTGACATTTGGCTATAAATGGGACCGCATACAGTTTCAGACCGCCGTGCAGGACGTACGGGTCTGGGGGCAGGATGCGGCAACGATCAACAATGCAGACGGTAACCGCCTGATGGTTCACGAAGCATGGGCCGAGATTACACTGGCGAACAGTGCCGACACAACGATTAAGTTTAAGCCAATCCAGAATTTATCGCTCAAAATCGGCCGGCAGGAGCTCGTTTACGATGATGTGCGGTTGCTGGGTAACCTGGACTGGCTGCAACAGGGCCGCCGGTTTGATGCTGCCCTGCTGAAAGCCCAGCATCTGGGCTGGGCCCTGGATCTGGGAGCGGGCATGAACCAGAATACGGATGCGTTCGGCACGGTAGGTACATACTATACGGCCGGCAATGCACCGGCCTCGGCCCTGTCGACCAAAAATGTCACCCTCGCGGTTCCGGCCGGTTTTCTGCCGACAAGCGGTAAAGGCGGCGCGCCGGTGCTGGCAACGCCGCTGAGCACCAACGGACAGAACCAGCAGTTTAAGGCTTTTCAGATGGCCTATCTGACGCGGAAGTTTAACCAGACAAAATTCTCGGCGCTGTTCTTTAAAGACGACTTCCAGAAGTATCGTATAGACTCCATCGGTAGCGCGGCAGCAGGCTACGTATATGGCCGCCGTTATGATGTGACAGGCGCCAATTCACGGGTGACCTACGGGGCTATGCTGACGGGGCAGTTCGGTAATGCGTCATCGAAAACCGGTAAGGTGCAGTGGCAGGCGTTTGCCTACGGGCAGGGCGGTAAGGACCGGGATGGTCTGAAACTGAAAAAGGCGTATCACTACGGCGCTAATTTTATGGTTCAGAAGGGCTTATTTAGTGTAGGGCCAGGCTATGAAGTGTTGTCGGGTACTAACGCCGAAACAGTTAAGGCCGGCGAAACGGGCCGGTTTGATCCGCTCTATGGCACGCCGCACAAGCACTGGGGCTACATGGACTATTTTTACGTGGGCACCGGTTCGCCGGCAGGTGGCCTGAAAGATGCCTTCCTCAAGTTTAAATATGCCGGTAACCGCCTGACCACCACGCTGGATGCGCATTACTTTGCTCTGGCCGCCCCAACCTATAACAAACTGCCGGATGCATCTTCCGGAGCTAAGGTCGATCCGAAACTGGGTATGGAATACGATTTTACGGCCACCTACCTGCTGAATAAATTCACGACCCTGGAATTCGGTTATTCGCTTATGCAGGGTACCAACAGCCTTGAGTATGTGAAACAAGGTACCATGAATCAGCGCGATCATCTGGGCAAATGGGCTTATCTGATGATCAATATCCGTCCCGACTTTTTCTACACCAAACCAGTAGCCATTAAACAATAAGTAAACAAGCAAAATTAGATTTATCTAGAGAGCAAAGGGTTGTATGTCAATGGTTTATTCACTCAATCGCACATTCACTCAATAGCTCAATAACTTAAGACCATCGTAGTTGCCTGACCGGTTTCCCCCGGCCGGTCGGGCGCATTTGTCTAACCAGTTACTCCAGTACGAATACAATCATGAAAAAGACATACATCCTGCTGTCAGCCTGTCTGCTGACCCTGGTTTCTGTTGCCATTACGGCCTTAAAACCCGCTGCTGAACCGATTAAACTGGGCTTTATTCCGCTGACCGACTGCGCGCCGCTGGTGGCCGCTAAAGAACTGGGTTTGTTTCAGAAATACGGCGTTGACGTGCAGCTGAGCAAAGAAGCGTCGTGGGCCAATGTCCGGGATAAAATCCTGAATGGTGAGCTGGAGGGAGCGCATTGCCTGTTTTCGATGCCGCTGTCAGTTTACACGGGTGTGGGGGGCAAAGCGGGCTCTGAGATGAAAATCGCCATGGTGCTCAACAACAACGGCCAGGGCATTACACTGTCGAAAGACTTCTGCGGACTGGTCGGCTTTAAGGACCTGAAGCACGTAAACGGAGCCATTGACCAGCTTAAACAGCGGAAAGAAGTAACGTTTGCCATGACATTTCCGGGCGGCACCCACGATATCTGGCTGCGGAACTGGATGGCTGCTGCGGGCGTCAACCAGAAGTCGGTAGGCATTATCACTATCCCGCCGCCGCAGATGGTAGCCAACATGCGGGTTGATAACATGGAAGGCTATTGCGTCGGAGAGCCATGGAACGGGGTTGCCGCCACGCAGAATGTGGGTTTTACGCACATTGCCTCGCAGGACATCTGGAAAAATCACCCGGAAAAGGCGCTGGTCGTTAACAAGGAATTTGCCGGCACGCGTAAGGAAGACCTTAAAAAAGTCATGAAAGCAATCATTGAAGCCTGCCGCTGGCTCGACGATATGGGCAACCGGAAAAAGGCCGCTGCCTGGCTGTCGAAGCCCTATTACGTAAATGCACCCGTCAGTGTGCTGGAAGCCCGGTTGCTGGGTTCGAACGATCTGGGCTGTGATCTGGGCGTACAGAAATACACCAGCGACAAAATGATGTTCTACAACAACGGCGTCGTTAGCACCCCGCTGAAAGCACACGCTGCCTGGTTTTTAGCCCAGTATGTACGCTTCGGGCTCGTTAAATCGGCCCCGGACTACAAAGCAATTCCTGAAAAGCTGATTCTGGACGATCTGTTTGCCGAAGTCGCCAAAGAAATGAATGTGCCGGTACAGGCCGACATGAAGCCCTTCAAAACGGCGCTGGATATTGAGTTTAACCCTGCTAACCCTGCCGCTTACCTGGCTGGCACAAAACACTGATCTGACGATGAAGACGTTATTCTCATTATCCAATTTACTGGCTGTGGCCTGGTTTGCCGGTAGTCTGGCGCTGCTCATAGCCATCTGGTGGGTGGTTTCGCTGGTCACGGAGCACGAAATTCCGGACCCTGCTGCTACCTGGACAGTCTTCTCGGAGATGCTTCAGGACCCTTTCTACGATTCCGGACCCAACGATAAGGGCATCGGTATTCAGCTCTGGGGGTCGATTAAGCGGGTCGGTGCGGGTTTTTTGCTGGGGAGCCTGGTCGCCATTCCGATGGGGTTGCTGATGGGTGCTTCGACGGTAGGCATGCGTCTCCTGAATCCGCTGGTTCAGATTCTGCGGCCGGTGTCGCCCCTTGCCTGGTTTCCGCTGGGATTGCTGGCCTTCAAAGCTGCCGAAGGCGCTACGGTATTCATCATTGCCATCACCTCGTTATGGCCAACCCTGATTAACACAGCCTTTGGCGTGTCGAGTATCCCGCAGGATTTCAAAAATGTAGGCAAAGCATTCGGTTTTTCGCGCTGGAAATACATCAGCAAAATCCTGATTCCCTATGCGCTGCCCCACATGATCACGGGCTTGCGCCTGTCCATCGGGGTGGCCTGGATGGTGATCGTAGCGGGCGAAATGCTATCGGGCGGTATCGGTATCGGATTCTTTGTCTGGGATAGCTGGAACGGCCTGAGCCTCGAAAAAATCCTCTCGGCCATTCTCATTATCGGGTTTGTCGGCCTGCTGCTCGACAAGCTGTTCAACGGATTACAACAACTGGTGGCGTACGACAAAAAGTAGCGGTCACGGATAAAAACCTGAGTCATTATGCAACCAAAGCAGTTTGTAGATATGCCGGGCGCACCGGTATTGGGAAAAAATGAACGCCCCGTCAGCATCGAGGTAAAGGATGTAACGATTGCGTTTCCGACACGGGGAAAAGGCGTTTTTACGGCGGTAAAAAACATTGACCTGACGATCGGGAAAGGCGAGATTGTGAGCATCATCGGCCATTCAGGCTGCGGAAAGTCAACACTCATGAACGCCGTCAGCGGCATGGTTAAACCCACATCGGGCGAAGTCATTGTCAACGGGAAGCGGGTTACGGGCCCCGGCCCCGACCGTGGCATTGTTTTTCAGAATTATTCGCTGTTGCCGTGGCTCACCGTATACCAGAATGTATATCAGGCGGTTGACGCCGTTATGCCGGCAAAGACAGCCGCCGAAAAACGGGAACTTGCGGAGCGGAACCTGACGATGGTCAATCTCTTTCAGCACCGCGATAAACTGCCTTCGCAGCTCTCGGGCGGCATGAAGCAACGGACGGCCATTGCCCGGGCATTTGCCATTAATCCGTCGGTGTTGCTGCTCGATGAGCCGTTCGGGGCACTCGATGCCCTGACCAAAGGCAGCATGCACATCGAACTGCTGAAACTGTGGAATCTCGACCACCGCGAAAAAACGATCATCATGGTCACCCACGACATTGAGGAGGCCATTTTCCTCTCTGACCGCGTGGTGGTGATGAACGACGGACCGGCCGCCACCATCCGGGAGATTGTGGACATCCCCCTGGCGCGGCCCCGTAACAAGAAGGCTATCATTCACCTGCCGGAGTACATGGCCGTTCACGACCGGCTGCTCAGCTTACTGACCAAATCCTTCTCTATTGAAGACGAAGGGGTCGAATACCAGGTGTAAGCGGCTGATTCGTAGAGGATAAAAATAGATTTTACGCTCATTTAGGATTTTGGGATATGAAAAACAGCACAAACAAACCGTTAGAAAAACTAACCATTTTTAGTGTTAACAGTGTGCAGATGCGCACCTTCCACCTGACCTGGCTGGCCTTCTTTTTCTGCTTTTTCGGGTGGTTCGGGTTAGCTCCGTTAATGAAAGTTATCAAGGAAGATTTGGGGCTAACCAAAGCGCAGATCGGCAACGCCATGATTGCCTCCGTGGCAGCAACGGTCGTTGCCCGCATGCTGATCGGTCGTTTGTGTGACAGCTGGGGACCACGCAAAACGTATTCGTTATTGCTGGCCCTGGCATCTATCCCGATTATGGGCGTAGGCCTGGCAAACTCCTACGAAGGGTTTCTGTTGTTCCGGCTGGCTATTGGCGTCATCGGGGCGTCGTTTGTCATTACGCAATACCATACGTCGGTGATGTTCGACAAAAAGATTGTCGGGACGGCCAATGCGGTAGCCGGTGGCTGGGGCAACCTGGGTGGCGGGGTAACCAATATGGTGATGCCGCTGTTGTTTGCCGGTATTGTCGGCCTGGGCTATGTGCCGGGTATGGCCTGGCGTCTGGCCATGGTAATTCCTGGCGTTGTACTGCTGCTGATGTCGGTGGTCTATTACGTTTTCACGAAAGATACCCCCGCCGGTAATTTCGACGAACTTACCGAAAGCCAGGTCGTACAGTCGCCGAAAGCAAAGGGTACGTTGGCAAAGGCGGCAAAAGACCCCCGGACGTGGGTGTTGTTTCTGGCCTACGGTGCCTGCTTTGGCATCGAGGTGACGTTTGACAATGTGGCAGCCCTGTACTTTTCCGAACGGTTTGGGGCGACCCTGACTACCGCCGGGTTGCTGGCCGGAACATTCGGCTTCATGAACCTGTTTGCGCGGGCTGTTGGCGGCATTGTTGCCGACAAGGTCGGGGCGCGGAACGGCCTGCGCGGCAAGGGATTGCTGCTGGCCGGGCTGCTCCTGCTGGAGGGTATCGGCATTGTCCTGTTTGCGCAGACCGGCAGCCTGGCTATGGCCATCGTCGCCATGCTTGGTTTTGCGATGTTCCTTAAAATGGCCAATGGCGCAACCTATGCCATTGTGCCGTTCGTGAACCGCAAGGCCATGGGTGCCGTGAGCGGTATCGTCGGGGCGGGTGGTAATGTGGGAGCGGTGCTGGCCGGTTTCCTGTTCAAGTCCGAAACGATTTCCTATACCGAAGCCTTTCTGATGATCGGCGTAGCGGTGGCTGCTGTCGGGGCAGTGGTAGCGGTTACCCGCTTTGAACCGGTGCCAGTGGCCGAAAACGAATTAGTAGCGGTTTAAACGCCTGAAGCGTATGCAAGAACGCGGAAATCAGATAAAGACTACCTGCTGTTACTGCGGCGTCGGCTGCGGGGTGGTGGTCAGCAAACACCCTGGCGGGCGGCTCACGGTCGAAGGCGACAAAGACCATCCGTCGAATCGCGGACTGTTGTGCTCCAAGGGCATGAACCTGCACTACACGGTCATGGATGGGTCTGACCGGCTGTTGTATCCGCAAATGCGGCTGAACCGGTCGATGCCCCTGCAACGGGTAAGCTGGGACCAGGCCCTTGACCGGACGGCGGCCGTATTCCGGTCGATTATTCAGAAGCATGGGCCGGAAGCGGTCGGGTTCTACGTGTCGGGGCAGTGTCTGACCGAAGAATATTACCTGATCAATAAGCTCATCAAAGGGTTTATCGGGTCAAATAACATTGATACGAATTCGCGCCTCTGCATGAGTTCGGCCGTGGTCGGGTATAAACTGACCCTCGGCGAAGATACCGTACCGGTCTGTTACGACGATATTGAATCGGCCGACGTATTTCTGGTCGAAGGCGCCAATCCGGCGTGGTGCCATCCGATTATCTGGCGCCGGATTGAGGCCCGCAAACAGGCGAATCCGGCGGTCAGAATCATCTGTGTGGACCCGCGCCGCACCGATACGGCCCGCTCGTCGGATCTGCACCTGCCCATCCAGCCGGGTACCGATGTGGTGCTGAACAACGCCATCGGGCGGCTGCTGACTGAGTTTAATTATCTCGACGAATCGTTCATTACGGCTCATACGGCCGGTTTTGCGGCCTTCCGTGAGCAGGTCATGCAGCGGACCGTGGCGGAGGCCGCTGCGCTGTGCGGCGTACCCGCTGCCGATATCGAAACCGCCGCGCACTGGATCGGTCAGTCGAAAGGGTTTCTGTCGTTGTGGACGATGGGCCTGAATCAGTCGGTGATCGGGGTAAACAAAAACCTGTCGCTCATTAACCTGCACCTCATAACGGGCCGGATCGGGAAACCGGGCAACGGGCCATTCTCGCTCACGGGACAGCCCAACGCCATGGGTGGCCGTGAGGTCGGGGGGCTGGCCAACATGCTGCCGGGCCACCGCGAGGTCATTAATCCGCAGCACCGGGCCGAGGTCGAAGCCTTCTGGCAGGGACCGGTAAAGCTGGCCGCAACCCCTGGACTGACCGCTACCGAAATGTTTGATGCCCTGGCCGCCGACACCTTAAAGGCGATCTGGATTGTAAATACCAACCCGATGGTGAGTCTGCCGGACGTGAATGCGGCGGAGGAAGCGTTGCGCAAAGGACGGTTTGTGGTGGTGCAGGATATATCGAACCGGGCCGATACCGTGCGGTTTGCCGACGTGGTGCTGCCGGCGGCGGGCTGGCTCGAAAAGGAAGGTACCATGACCAATGCCGAACGCCGCATTACCTACCTGCCCAAGGCGCTCGAAGCACCGGGGGAGGCGCTGCCCGATGTGGAAATTATCTGGCGGTTTGCCCGCAAAATGGGCTTCGGAGACGCTTTCCCGTACACAACGGCAGGGCAGGTGTATGACGAATACACGCAGCTGACGAAGGGTACCAACATCGACATTACCGGCGTAAACTACGAGGTGTTGCAACGGGAACGGAGCATTCAGTGGCCCTGTCCGGCCGCATCGTCCGTACCGGAGCGTGGCACGGCCCGTTTGTTTACCGATAACCGGTTTTATACACCGACAAACCGGGCAGCCATCCATGCCGTTCCGGATGGCAATGCGTCGGAGCCAACAGATGAGGATTTTCCGTTGATTCTGACCACCGGCCGTATCCGGGACCAGTGGCATACGATGACCAAAACCGGTCGTGTCACCAAACTGACGCAGCACATTCCGCAGCCGATGCTGCAACTCCATCCCGACGATGCCCGGTCGCGCGGCATCCGGGAAGGGCAGCTGGTAACGGTATCGGGGCGGCGGGGCGAGGTGCGGGTGAAAGCGCAGCTGACCGACGATGTGCGGCCGGGTCTTTGCTTTCTGCCCATGCACTGGGGCAAAGTGCTGGCGGGCAACGGTGCTTCTGCGTTATTTGAAAACCTGAACCGGGCCAATAACCTGACGAGTGCGCTTATTGATCCGCGCTCCAAAGAGCCGGACTTTAAATTTGCTGCCATTCAGGTAACACCTTACCGGAAAAAACGGGAGAAAATTGTCATTATCGGGGCTGGTTCGGCGGGGCTTGGGTTTATCAATACCTACCGCACGCTCAACACCGGCGATGACATCCATGTGTTTTCCAAAGAAATTTATCCGTTCTACAACCGCGTGCTGTTGCCCGATTACATCAGCGGGGCACAATCGTGGGAGCAACTGGTCAAACTGCGGGAAGACCAGTTTGCCGAAGCGAACATCCATGTGCATAAAGGGGTGAGTATTGTCCATCTGGACCGGAAAAACAAGGTGCTGGTGGACAGCAACGGGACAGAACATACATACGATAAACTGCTGTTAGGCACCGGCAGCAGTGCGTTTATGCCCAAAGGCGTGCCGCAACTGCCGGGGATTTTCAACATGCGGTCACGGCTGGACGCTGATTCACTGATGCCATTCCTGCAACCGCGTCCGGGACAGGCTGGCGGCGCCCATGCCGTAATTGTCGGCGGCGGGTTGCTGGGGCTTGAACTGGCGGCCTCCCTGCGGCAGATCAACGTCCGGGTGACGGTAATCCAGCGGATCAGTCGGTTTATGGAGCGGCAGCTCGACCCGCTGGCCAGCGAATTGCTGTACCAGGATCTCGTTGACCGCGGAATTGAGATTTACTTCAACGAAAAGGTGCAGACGTTCAGGGGGACCGACTACCTGGAGGGTGTTCAGCTGAAATCGGGCAAGAAAATTGATTGCCAGGTCGCCGTGATGGCCATTGGTACCGTCCCGAACATAGAACTGGCCCGTCAGGCAGGACTCGACTGCAACCGGGGTGTAGTGGTTAATGATTACCTGCAAACGTCTGATCCGGACATTTTTGCCGCCGGTGAGATGGCCCAGTGGCGTGGGCAGATGTGGGGCATTACGCTGGCAGCCGAGCAACAGGCGGGTATTGCCGCACAGTTTATTGCCGGCGATATTTCGCAGCCGTATACAGGCAGCGTGTCGATGAATATTCTGAAAATGGAAGGGCTGCACCTGTGTAGTATCGGTCTCCCCGAAGCCCCCGCCAACGACCCTGCTTACGAAGAAATTGTCTTTATCGACAAGGCGAAACGGTATTACAAAAAGTGCATTGTTCACCGGGACAAGCTCGTAGGGGCCATCCTGGTAGGCGACAAGAACGAGTTCGCCGAATTCCGCGACCTGATTGCCAACGGTGTTGAGTTATCCGAAAAACGGCTTCAGCTCCTGCGGGCGAGTAAGCAGGTCGATCCGGTAGAGGGTAAGCTGGTTTGTTCGTGCAATAACGTTGGTAAAGGGAATCTCGAACGGGCCATCCGGGGCGGTTGCACCGATTTTCAGCAACTGTGTCAGACCACCGGTGCTGGTACTGGTTGTGGCTCCTGCCGCCCTGAAGTCCGGAGCATCCTGCAAAAAGAGACGGAGGCAGTGACAGGGGTTCAGGTACCCGACAAGGCAACATCGGTTAATTAAATGAATAGCGAAAATCTGTTACGCTTGTACCGCCCCTACAGGGCGGGTGGGGTGTTATGGGAATCCGGATTGCTACCGACGCTGCGCTGTCTGGCCCCTACAGGGCCGGCATGCGGGAAGATGTTGGTCATCCGGGGCACGGTCCCGTCAGGGCCCCAACAAGACCCCATCGGGGTCAAACGTCTATAGCAACGGACATAACAAGACCCCATCGGGGTCAAACGTCCATAGCAACGGACATAACAAGACCCCATCGGGGTCAAACGTCTCAAACGTCTATATGTCTATACGATGCGTGATTATTACACCATAAAACTGAATGCACCGGCGGGGATCATTTCGCCGGGGGCGTTGCAGCAGGTCCTGACACTGGCCTATGCCGCTCACGTGCGTACGGTGCGCTTCGGCGCCCGGCAGCAACTGCTGATGACGGTGCATTACGAAGACATGCGCGAGCTGGAAAAAAACCTGAAACGGCATGCTATCCGTTACGAAGTGAATACGGATCAGTTTCCGAACATCATCAGCTCCTACTGCGGCGAAGAGGTGTTCCGGACGGGGGCATGGCTTCAGGAAAGCGAATACCATACCGTGCTCGACGGCTTCGATCACCAGCCACGGCTGAAAGTCAACCTCTCGGATTCGAACCAGAGTTTTACGCCGTTTTTTACCGGAAACCTCAATTTCATTGCCTCCCCCGAACCGCATTTCTGGTACCTCTACATTCGTCCGAAGCAGCAGAATACCCTTTTCCGGTGGCCGGATCTGGTGTATACCCGGGACATTGGCCGCCTGTCGAGCGTCGTGGAGGAAGTTATGCTACGCGATACGGGTATAACGGAAGAACAACTGTACCGGGATGTGATGCAGGGTCGGCGGTTTATTACTCAACCGGCTCTGTACGAAGTCGAACTCCCTGACTTTTCACTGCCGTACTACGAAGGATTTAACCGCTACGGGCAGCGGTCGTGGCTCGGACTGTATCGCCGCGATGAACAGTTCCCGGTTTCATTCCTGCTCGATGTCTGTGCGCTCTGCCTGCAGACACGGATTGGTGAGCTGTGCATAACGCCCTGGAAATCGCTGATCATCAAAGGCATTGAAGGAAAAGACCGGGCCGCATGGAGCTACGTGCTCGGCAAACACAACATCAACGTCCGCCACGCAGCGAATGAACTGGCCTGGCAGACCGAAGATCACGATGAGGCAGGGGCTGCCATCAAGCAGTACATTATCCGGCAGTTTGCCCGCGACGACACCCGTACGTTCGGCCTTTGCTTCGGCATTCAGACCCGCCCGAAATCGGAGGTCTTCGGGTCGGTCCTGATCCGGCGGCGTCCCCTGATCCGGATTGGTCAGCTTGCCCTGTTCAGCGTCTACGACCTGTATCATACCGACAATTTTAACCCCAATAACCGCAAGTACATCCGTTTCGAAAAGGGCTTGCTGCGGATTCACCTGTCGGGGCAGATCGACCGCTTATGCCGTAAGTACAGTGCCCGCCGGATGCAGCAAACGGCAGAACCCCTCCGGCTGACGACCGAGGAGCCGGTTGTGGCTGAGGTGCCGGTAGTCAACGTACATCAGTGTCCGGCCTGTTTTACCGTTTACGATCCGCAGTTCGGGGATGTGCTCCGTGGCATTGTGCCCGGTATCGCCTTCGCCGACCTGCCTGATACGTATGCCTGCCCGACCTGCGACACGCCGAAAGCAGCGATGGAGGCGGTAGCACTGACGAATGTGTAAACAACGTGCAAAACATATGTGAACATCCGGAGTTCATTAGTCATTATCCATTTTACATTGTCCATTAGAACCATGATGCCGACTGCCATTGCGCCTGTATTTTTTGCCTTTGAAAACGATTTTGTCGATATCCTGCGGTGTATTCCGATGGTGGTCCGCTACAAACTGGATACCTGCGGCATCAAACTGAAACTGCCGGAATGGGTGAAGCTGACCGTTGACGATAAGGCGCGGCTGGCCGAACAGCCCTGCTATACACCGGCAGAAATCGCTGCCTACCGACAGGAGCTGATTGATCTGGTAGCGCGCCGGTGCCACCATCCGGTCAGCGAGCTGGGGCCGGTCGATGCGGCATGGGAACGTCTGGATGCCGTCCCCGGCGAGGTACACGACAAAGCGCTCGAATGGGAATGCCATCCGCTGACGCTTGCAGAGTGGCTGCAACTCGACGTGTTGCAGCGGTTTGCCCTCGTTAAGTTAAGCCGTTCGGGGCATGAAGGGGCAAATTTCCCGAAAGCCATCCGCGAGTTTCTGCCGGAAAGAAGCCAGGCATGTTGAGACAGGTGTGTAAGCACTTTGCAGTAGGTCAGATCACCTGAACGGTCGGCTGAATACCCAGCTCAATACTAGTGCTTTACCTAGCCGGTATATAAAACGCATAAAGAATAAGATTGCAATAAAAAAAAGTAGCTTATAGCTGAACGGCAGTCTGACCCAACCAGAAAGTCTGTAACATAGTTGCATTGTAATACTGACATTTTCTACCTTCGGAGGGTGCAATAAGGTCTGGATATGCGGATAAGGTGAGGGTGATAAAACGAGCAGCAGACAGATGCCCGCAGCTACAATCAGAAGCTTTATTGCTGTATCCTGACCCGTAGAGCGATACATTCTGTAAAAGGCTGCGAATGATTCTCGGAAGGTAGTGGTGTTAACCGTATCCCGGGAGCGATAAACGCGCTTGACTTGTGAGTTAGAAGAGCTTTTTTGGGCTGGTGCCTTGTTATCCATTAGTGCTTGTTTCTGGTGCACCACATCCCTCATAGCCTTTGCATAGGTTTCACTAATCTGAAGATACCGGTGGCTCTTTAGGTGAATTTCGTCAAACCACTCATCAGGGTGGGCTAGTCCCTGGCTGTCAATGTGATAGATGTAGGAGTAGGTGTTTGCTGTTTCGATGATTTTTTGCTGAAAGCAAAACAACATAGCCTTGATAACTTGATGCATTACCTCCGGTTTATAAATTTTAGCCGTACGAAAGGCTGTTTCAATCCACTTACCGCTACCCTGAAGCTGGTTAATTAACCGCTGATACCAGTAAGCTATACGAACAGGCCGCCGGATAAGCGCCTGTGGCATGGCGTAATCGTAGCTCTGTGTAAGGATTGGCATTAACTCATATTTCTGTCGGAGACTGTGGAAGAGGTAGTTATATTGCCATTGCATTATGTTCATGAAGCCGAAAAACTCTTTGGTCAAGTATTTTATGCCTTTCTGAATGTCGTCAGCATCGTTCCCTTGTCCGTTATCTTTGAGTCGTTGCAGCCCATCAATAAACCAGGCATCATTAATGGTATTTACATAGACGTATCCCGGACAATTCTGCACATTTTTCTCCTGTTGGCCCTCATCAATACCTCTGCACATAATGGCGATTTTTTTCTCGCCCAGCAGGTCGTTCCCGCCGCCGCTGACTAAAAATACATCGGGCTTGATCACCGAAATCATATCCACGTACTCGCCCTGATACAGCATGTTATCGAGCCAGTCAGCTGCGTAAGCAAGGCTGAAGACAGCCGTGTCTGTCCGGCGGTTAAGGTGATCAATAATGTCGGTCAGAAACGGGTGCTCAAACCACGAATCGCCTTCGGCAACTGCGACAATATTATTGGGGTCTTTGCGGAAATCCTGCTGAATGCATGCCCAGAACCGATCCTGTCGTTTCGCCCGGCTTCGTGCGTTTATCCACCCAACAATGCCATTTGTTGCCCCAGAGCGGAAAATGCCCGTTGGTGACAGGTCAAGTACTTCAATTGCTGTCTGTCGGATGATGTTGTGCTTTAACTCGCCTTTAACTTGTGCGGCGGTCAGCTCTTTGGCGTCTTTCAGTCCAAATAAAAGCGGAGTGTCTTTTAATTTTTTGATCAGTGCCTGATACATGGGCTGTTCATTTTCCGGATGGTTCATGCGGGTAGTCTGGTTGAATGAACTTGTGGGAAGTTTCGCGTAGTATAGAAATACTAGATAAAAAAAATAATAAATTAAAGGTAGGGTATTGTCCGATACGGTTTTATGCCTGATTCAATAATATAAAAATCTCATCCGGCGCATAAGCCGGCAATCCCCGGATCTGTGGATTCTTTGTCATAACCAGCATATTTCCGGGGTGTTTGATCAACTATGTATGTGTAGAAAATCTTTCCGATGTGGGACGGCTTGAAACCCGCAGTCCGTTCGGTCACCAATTCCTGTGAACTGCTTAACCTGCATTTATTCCGGCTCATTCATTGTTTATCGCACTTCGTCCTGAGCAGACCGGGACAGACGAACCTTGCATCATAAGTTTGCGGGGCTTAGGCCCCGTAAGCTGGTGACGCAAGAGCTTGCGTTGCTACGGATGTAACCCCGTCCGGGGCGCGGGAAGCAGTTTTTATGAAACAACAAATTCTATGGGTACTGGTCTGGTTAACGACGCTGTACAACGCCTGGGCCGCTCCGCCGGTGACGAATGCCAACATTCGGGTGGACCAGTTCGGGTATCTGCAAAATGCCCGCAAGGTGGCGGTCATTATCAACCCGCAGGCGGGTGCCAACGCGGGACAAACCTTTAATGCCAGCACCGGCACCAATCAGTATCAGGTCCGGCGCTGGAGCGACGATGCGGTCGTTTTCAGCGGTACGCTGCAAGCCTGGAACAACGGCGCTACCCAGGCGTCGTCGGGCGATAAAGGCTGGTGGTTCGACTTTTCGATGGTCAACACCCCGGGGGCCTATTACATCTTCGACACGGGCAATAACGTGGGTTCCTACCGGTTTGATATCGGGGATCAGGTCTATAAAGACGTGCTGAAAGCGGCCGTCCGGACGTATTACTACCAACGGATCAATTTCGCGAAAGTAGCCCCCTACACGGATCCGAAATGGGCCGATGCGGCTACCCACGAATGGCCCGGGCAGGATCGGGAAGCCAGAAGCGCAAAGGATAAAACCAATGCCCGTACGGCCAAAGATCTGCACGGCGGCTGGATGGATGCCGGCGACATGAACAAGTACGTGACATTTGCCGAAGAACCGGTGGCCCTGCTGCTGGAAGCCTACCGCCTTAACCCGGCAGTATTCGGGGATGATTTTAACATTCCTGAATCTGGAAACGGGGTGCCGGATGTTCTCGACGAGGTGAAGTACGAACTGGAGTTCATCAAACGGATGCAGGATGCCACCGGTACGGACGGCCTGTTGCTCAAAGTCGTGGTCGATACATGGGATGAGTCGGACCGGGTGGGTGGTTTGCCGCCGAGTGCCGATAAGCGGCCGCGGTACTACCTGCCGGAATGTACCTCATCGACATTGTCGGGGGCGGCCATGTTTGCGGTCGGTGCGGCGGTGTACCGTCAGATTCCATCGCAGGTAGCCTACGCGCAGGACCTGCTGGCCCGCGCAGAACGGGCGTTTGCCCGGGCACGGGCCACGACAAACTATTTCTCGACCTTCGAGACGAACTGTGACGATCTGGATATTCGGGCCGGAGATGCCGATAAGCCCATCGCTATTCAGAAACAATCGGCGGTGGTAGCGGCCGTTTATCTGTTTGAGGTAACGGGCAAGGCAGAGTATAAATCGTTCATCGACAATACGTACAACCAGATTCAGCCGATGGCGAATGAATGGTGGGGACCGTATCTGATGCACGTTCATACGGCGTTGTTACGGTATGCCGCCAATCCGCAGGCAACGCCGGGCGTGGCCAATGCCATCCGCGCGATGAAGAGCCAGCAGAACGGGGTGCTGTCGATCAATGATTATAACGCAAAGGCCGATCTGTACCGCGCGTACATGAAAGACGATCAGTACCACTGGGGTAGTAACCAGGTGCGTGGCAACGTCGGTGTGGCCAACCTCGATTTCGTAAACTTTGGCATCAACCCGCGTCAGAAAGCCCTGTACCGGGAAGTTGCCGGCGAATACCTGCACTGGTTCCACGGTGTAAATGCGCAGGGGAAAGTGATGCTGTCGAACATGGGTGCCTATGGTGCCGAAGACTCGATGGACGAGATATACCATACGTGGTTTCAGGACGGCACCGACTGGGACAATGCAAAAACGTCGCCGAAAGGACCGGCTCCCGGGTATGTGCCGGGCGGCCCGAACAAACTCGACGAGTATAACGGCACGGAAGGCTACCTGCGCACCGAACCCTTGCAGAAACGGTATAAGGACTGGAACGGCGGATTTCCGGAAAATTCGTGGTTTCTGACCGAAGTCGCGATTTACAACCAGGCGCCGTATGTCAGTCTGCTGAGCCGGATGATGATTCCGACCTCCGATCCGAATGATACCGAACCGCCAACCACACCGACTAATCTGGTGGCATCGGGCTTGTCGCCGTATTCGGTGAAACTGACCTGGAACGGTTCCACCGACAACCGCGGCGTAACGGCCTATGAGGTGTATCAGAACGGGGTCCGCATTGAAGAGACGCCGGACCTGTTCCTGAATCTGAATTCGCTGTCGCCGGGCAACAGCTATACGTTTGTGGTAAAGGCGGTCGATTTCTCGGCTAACCGCTCGGAGGCCAGCAATGTGGTGGTGGTCAATACGCCGTCGCCGAGTCCGAACGATTTTGTGGTGTATGGCGATGCGTACAAGAGCACCATCGCTCCGTGGTCGTGGAATACGACCGATAACCCGAATAACACCAGTCCGGTTAAATCGGGGCAGAAATCGATCCGTGCTGACGTGACCCAGGCATGGGGTGCCCTGAGCCTCCGGAACAGTGAGATCATCAACACGGCCTACTATCCGGGCGGTCTCCAGTTCTGGTTCTACGGCTCGGAAAAGGGCGTTCGGGTATCCATTCATACAACCGAAACCGCGCCGGCCTCAGACACGTACCGTATTCCGGCCGAACCGGAGATGTGGACGCTGATCCGGATTCCGTGGACCGAGTTCGGTAACCCGTCGCAGATTCAGCGGATTTCCATCGGCGATGCATCGGGTGGTGCCCAAACGTTCTACCTCGATGATATCCGGCTGGTAGCCGGTCCGGATACGCCGGATACTCAGGCACCCACCGCCCCGGCTAATCTGACAGCCACCAACATTACCCAGAACAGCATGCGGCTGACCTGGGATGCCGCCACCGACAATACCGGTGCCGTGACGTATAACGTACTCCGGAGCGGGGCGGTCATTCTGAGTGGCCTGACCAGTACGTCTGTTGACCTGACCGGTCTGACCTGCAACAGCCTGCACGAACTGGCCATTCAGGCCAAAGACCCGTCGGGTAACCTGTCGCCGAAGAGCAACACCATCTGGATCATGTCGGCGAGCTGCTACGACGGCCAGGCACCGACTGTGCCAACCAATCTGGCGGTCAGCAACATCACGACCACCGGCCTGACCCTGACCTGGACGGCCTCCACGGATAACGTCGCCGTGACGGGTTATGAAGTGTACCGGAACGGTACGCTCATTGCTGATAATGTGTCGGGAACCACCCTGGGCGTCAATGGCCTGACCTGCAATACGGGCTATGCCTTTACGGTACGGGCCAAAGACGGAGCGGGGAACCGTTCGGCGCTGAGCAATCCGGTGAGTGCCACCACAACAGCCTGTGCGCAGGCGGACACCCAGGCACCGACCGTGCCAACGAATCTGGTCGCTGCCAACATCACGACAACCGGTCTGACGCTGACCTGGAACGCCTCGACTGATAACGTTGGGGTGGTGGCCTATGAGGTGTACCAGAACGGCGTCCTGCTGAACGGCAATGTAACGGGCACCTCGCTGGCGGTCAATAACCTGACCTGCGGAACAACCTATCCGTTTACGGTACTGGCGAAGGATGCGGCGGGCAATAAGTCGGCCCAAAGCGCGGTGGCTCTGGCGACAACGCCGGTTTGTCCGCCACTGCCACCGACGGGCAGTGAAGTGATCTACGACGAAGCGCTGAACAGCAGCTGGCAGGAGTGGGGCTGGTCGGTAACGACCAACTATGCCAATGCCAGTCCGGTGAAGGTAGCGCAGAAATCGCTGGCTATTCAGTACGCCGAGGGTTGGGGCGGCTGGGCTATTACCCGCACAACGCCGTATGTGCCAACGCCGAATACCACCATCCGGTTCTGGGTGTATGCCACAACAAACAAAACGCTGGGCGTCTGTACGGCCTCCGAAAACGAAAGCGGATTCAGCCCGTATGTGTCGTTTAAACCAACACCGAACATTTGGCAGGAAGTGGTCGTAACGATGCCGCAACTGGTTAATCCGGCCCGTATCAAGCGGCTGGTGATTCAGACACAGGAGTCGGGAGCGAACCTGATTTACGTGGACAATATCCGCTTTGAAGGCTCATTCAACGCGTCGGTGAGCAACGTGACGGCCGGTGGTCTTCGCCTGAACTGGGGCGCGGTCGAACAGGCAGCGACGTATGCCGTGTATCAGAACGAGGTGCCGGTGAACGCGAACGTGTCGGGTACGCAGCTCGACGTGACGGGCCTGACCTGCGGAACGGGCTATACCTACTCGGTCGTGGCGAAAAATGCCGCCGGTACCGTGCTGGCAACGAGTGTGCCGGTGAGCGCCACAACCGCGTTTTGCGCCGGTTCGTCGTCGGTTGAGATGATCTACGACGAGGCCTTTAATACCGCCGGTTGGGACGATTATTCGTGGGGACTGACCAAAAACTACGCCAGCACAACGACCGTGAAAGCAGGCCAGAAATCGGCCGCGCTGACCTTTGACGGGTGGGGTGCCTGGTCGATTTTCCGCAAAACGGCCCTGCCGGTGACCACGCAGACTACGATCCGGTTCTGGATCTACGCGACCACCAACAAAACGCTGGCCCTGACTACCTACGCCGAAAACGACAGCCAGGCCAGCAGTACGCTGAACCTGACACCAACGCCGAACACCTGGCAGGAGGTTGTCGTAACGATGCCGCAGCTCGGTAACCCGACGCGCATTAAGCGGCTGGTAATTAACCTGCCGACGTCCGGCCCGAATCCGGTGTTTCTGGATAATGTCCGGATCGAGACCCCGAACGGCTCCGCACGGGAGGCCGCCTCGCCGGAAACCGGCCCGGTTGGTCGTCTGACGGTTTCGCCGAATCCGGCGGATGGTCCGGTGCGGGTGGAGGTAACGACAACGGCCGTTGAGTCGGGCAGCTTTGTGCTGGTTTCGCAGAACGGTACGCCGGTGATGACTGAAAACCGGCCGGTGGCAGCCGCCGGACACGAGTGGACACCGGATGTCAGCAAACTGGCCCCTGGACTATACATTGTGCAGTGGCAATCGGCCACTCAGCGCCTCACAGCGCGGGTGATGGTTGTTCGCTAAACGTAATACCGTACCGGTCCGCTTTTGAACCGGTACGGTATTTTTACCTTTCGGATAGGGGTATTGAACGGATTATCTGTCATCGAATTACAACAACCTGATGAAACAACCAACATCATGCACCGATTACTGCCATGGATGCTGATTCTGGCCTGCGGAGTATACTCAGTCCGCGCCCAATCACACCAAAGCAAAACCATCAACAACTGGCCGTTGACCGTCCAGGCGGGTTTTCATGTCCTGGCCATGCCGCTGCAACAGCTGAACGGCGCTTTCGCCAACCCGGGCCTGACTCTGGGAACGGAGCGGAAGCTGGGGCGTAAAGGTACTTTTGTCCAGTCTGCACAGGCGGGCTTTTACCGGAATCTGTACGCGGGCGACGGGGCATATGTCTGGACCCAAACCGGCTGGCAGCCGCATATCGGGCCGGTATACCTTGGGCTGAAAGCAGGCCTTGGCTGGCAGTACAGTTTTCATCCCAACAAAACACTTGCCTTTCAGAACGGCGAGTGGCGCGGATCCAACAGTGCCGGCAAAGGGATGCTGTGCATCCCGCTGGGTGCCACGCTGGGGCTTAATTATACCAAAGCCATCGCGCCGTTTATCGGCTATCAGTTTATCATCCTGACGAATTATAACCCCTCCGTTCCGCTCGTGCCCACCCAACAGCTACACGCCGGACTCAGGATTCAGCTCGGAGATATATAACCGGTTGACAGACACTATAGTGTCTTGATTCGTCAGCACTGTACTCATTTGCCTGAACCCTTAAACGGTTTATACCACATAGCCACATAGAGCACATCAGTAATAAAAAATCTTTGTTTTTCTATGTGGCTATGTGGTATAATAAAATACCATCACCGGATACGCTTTTGGCAATGGCAAGAGGCGTATCGTATTAAGTTGCTTTTTATGATAAGTATAATAGTCTGATAATGAAATAGTTTCGAATACGAAAGCAACAACTACACATGAAAAAAAGATATTTGATTTTCGCCGGATTGCTGGCCTTACAGGTTGCCTGTGAGCCGGTCGATCAGCAGGTGGCAACGGCGACCTGTCAGGAAACCGCCCCTGTTAATCAGGCATACAGCAAGGGGGTGGCTATTCAGCAACTGCTCGACACATATACCCGAAAGGGACTTCCGGGAATTGCCGTTGCGGTATACACCCCCGCCCAGGGCTACTGGACAGGGGCATCAGGGTACGCCAATCTCGAAAGGAAAACAAAGATGCAGGGCTGTCACCTGCAATTCGGGCAGAGCGTGGCTAAACTCTACACCGCAACCACGATCATGCAGCTGGTGGATGATGGTAAACTGGTCCTGGATAGCCCGGTCAGTCAGTATTTGCCGGAACATGTGACGAAAAAACTGACCAGTCCGGAAAAGGTAACGGTACGAATGCTGTTGAACCATACGTCCGGCGTGCCGGACTACACCGAAAATACCGCTTATGTTGCGTCTGTGTTACAGCATCCGCTTAAACAATACACCACAGATGACTTGCTGAATTACCTGGCCGGTATGCAGCCGACCGGCACTCCGGGCGCGTATGTCCGGTATTCCAACAGTAATTATTTGTTACTGGCACTACTGGCCGACCAGGTTGGCGCCAACCACGTCCGGCTGATGCAGGACCGGATTCTGGCCCCGCTCGGTTTACGGCAGACGTTCTACCATAACTCCGCTACATATCTGGAGCAACCCACCCTGGTCGACAGCTACTTTGACCGGTTTGGCGACGGAAAGCTGGAGAACATTACGCAAATGCAGCGGGTCAACGTCGCATCTATGTATGGCGATGACGGCATTATTGCCGCCCCGACGGATTATCTGACATTTCTGCGCGGATTGCTGGAGGGGAAACTGGTCACTGCCAACAGCCTGAAAGCCATGATTACCTGGTACAACGACAAGGATGGTAAACAGGCGTACGGGCTGGGCCTGGAAAAAACGACGGTAGCAGGGCAGGAGGCTTATGGACACGGGGGAGCGGGCATCGGTGCCGGGTGTGCGCTGTATTACTTTCCGGAGACGAAAACCTATCTGTTTGTCGGCATCAACCTCGGAGTTCTGACCGACGGTCCCTACGTACGTATGGCCGATGCGCTAACGAAAGAACTGGTGGCATTGCTGTAAAAACGGGAGCCGCCCGTAGGCAGCTCCTGAAAATCTACCGCGTCAATATCCGGACACTGAGCTGTCTGTCCGGTGTCTGCACCTGGAGCAGATAAATGCCGGGCGCGTTACCAACCGGCAGGGTAACCCGCTGTTGTACAGAAGCCCGCTCAATCTGCTGCTGACTGACTACCTGCCCTTCCATTGTCACAATCCGCACCATAACCGGCTGTCCCGCCGCACCGTTGATGTCGAAAACCGTTTGTTTATCATGGACGGGGTTTTCCAGTACTGTTACAGTAAGACGTTCTTCTAGGGACGACGGCCTGCGGGCGGCGCCGGAGCAATAGTTCCGGAAATCGAACCGGCGGGACACAAACACATCGTTTTGCCGGGCAAACAAGGTAACCGGCTGGCTGTTGGGGTCGAGACGGACAGCATCGTCGAGGGCCTGCACCGGATTATCGGTCCACGGCGTAACGCCGACAGCCATGAACTGCACCGGACTGCCGTTGCCGCCGCTTGTCCGGAACGTCAGCTGACCGGTGGCGCAATTGTAGAGCGGGTCAAGCAACAGGAGCGGTGCAGCACCGGCTTCCGGCAGTACCTGGATCGTAACCGGCAGCGATGCCGACGCGCCCTGCGGGTCAGTTGCTGTGAGGGTTACACTAAACCGGCCCGAGCGTATCGCCGTACCGGAAAAAACCCCGCCCGAGAGAGTCAGGCCTTGTGGTAAGCCGGTAGCCGTAAGGGTGAGCGTCCCGCCTTCGGGGTCGGTTACCAGACTTGGATTCAGGGTGTATGCAAACGGCTGGCCCACCTGGGTGGCCAGTTCAGGGATGACACCGGTAAAGACAGGGGCCTGATTGCCGCCGTTACAGATGGTTTTATAGTCGAACACCCGCGAGATGATGCGGTCGTTTTGCCGGGCAAACACCGTAATCGGCTGGCTGTTGGGGTCGAGCCGGACGCCGGTTTCAATGGTGGCGGTGGTGCTGGTGGTCCACGCCGTTACGCCGATGGCCATAAACTGCACCGGAAAGCCATTGCCGCCCGTTGTGTTAAACGTCAGCTTGCCGGTAGCGCAATCGTAGCCTGGTGGCAGGAGCCGGAGCGGTATATCACTGAGGGTTACGACCCACATATCGCTTTGGCCGTGATTGCCCTGTACGTCGCCGTCAGCCGGGCCGGCGTAACCGGTCAGCACATACTGCCCATTCGGAGCCTGAGCGATGGCCAGAAAGCCTTCATCACCGGAACCACCCAGCGTTTTTTGCCACACGATATCACCGGCCCCGGTTAGTTTAACGACCCATCCGTCGGTTCCGCCATGATTGCCCTGCACGTCGCCGTTGGTTGAGGCTGTTGTTCCGGCAATGAGCAGGTCACCGGCCGGAGTGATGATCATGGCCGTGGCGATGTCATCGCCGGAGCCGCCCAGCGTTTTCTGCCAGACCAGATTCCCTTCTTTATTCACCTTAAGAACCCAGGCATCTTTACCGCCGTGGCTACCTGTTACGTCGCCGTCGGTAGAGGAGGTATAGCCCGCGATCACAAAGCCGCCATCGCCGGTGGCTACGGTCGCATAGGCGATATCGTCGCCGCTGCCGCCAAACGATTTCAGCCAGTAATAACTGTTCAGACCTGACCGCTTCAGCCAGACATCATAGCCGCCCCGGTTATTAGCTGAGGGAGTAGAGGAGTCCCAGAGGAAGGTGGGAGAGCTCCCTTTTCCTACAGCCAGATACCCGCCGGCAGGAGCCGGAGTAAGTCCGTAGGCCTGATCGTCGCCACGGCCGCCGGGCCAGGTGCCGATTCCGGTCCGGTTGCCCGACTGATCAAACACATTGGTATAAAAATCATTGCCGCTCTGGCATCCCCCGCAATAATAGGAGCCGGCAACCAGATAGCCGTCCTGGCCGAATACATCCGGCATAATGGCGTAGGCAGCGTTCCAGCGGCCACTGTCGACATATTGCTTCCAGATGAGTTCACCGGTACTGCTGAATTTCATCAGCCAGAGAAAACTGTAGTAGCCGCCATACATCAGATTGAAACCGGCCATGTCACCGTCAACCGAGTGAGTCGTACCGGTTATCACAAAGGTGCCGTCGGGGCCGGCGGTGATGGCATGGACGTGGTCAAACCTTGAGCCGCTGATACTTTTTTTCCAGGCGAGGGTACCCGTCGTCGTTAGTTTTGCCAGCCAGACATCCAGACTATTGCTGTTATTGCTGCCCACATCGCCGTCAGCAGAGAAGGTATTACCGGCAATGATGTAGCCATCGGCCACCGCCAGGACCGCCGTGGCTGAGTCATTGGCGCTGCCGCCGAAAGACTTCTGCCAGTTGATCGTCTGCGCGTCCGCAACGAAAACCACACTACTCCATAGCAGGAGGAACGAAAAGAAATGCGTCAACAGGTTCATGGTAAATCGAGGAATAAAGGGTGGTTTTGTCCGCCTGTAAACGGCGGTAAATGAATGGTTTATGTAAACACAAAGTTGTCGTGTGTTTCGCAAAGTTCCGGTGACATTTATTACTGAACAACCTGATGGTGATCATATCCGGTCATCAGATCGTGGATTGGTCCGGATGCTGGCGGGCAGGCGCTGACAGGCCGGAGACCGCAGTATCAGTCGGTAAATGCTTCCGTGTTACCAGAACGTAGCCGGAAAGTTTACAGTAAGGGAAAACGCCGTGAGGATTTATTACGGCATGATCTCTTTATACAAAATACGGGTTATTAAACTCTTCTATATATGCGTATCCTTGTTCTGCTCTTACTTAGTGTGTTGGCCGGCTGGTTTTCGAAGCTGTCCTGGCTGTCGCCCGTTCCGCCGGCACCGGTTAATAAAACGGCCCCGCGCCCGAATATCGTTCTGATCATGGCCGACGACATGGGCTATTCGGACATTGGTTGTTACGGTTCCGAAATCCCGACGCCCAACCTCGACAAGCTGGCAGCCCGTGGGGTGCGGCTCACCAATTTCTATAATGCCGCCCGCTGCTGCCCGACCAGGGCGTCGCTGATGACGGGCCTGTTTCAGCACCAGGCCGGTATCGGTCACATGACCAAAGAACCGAATAACCAGATCAGTTATGATTACGGGGTAGACGGCTACCGCGGCGAAATTAACCGGAACTGTGTGACGCTGGCCGAAGTCTTAAAGTCGGCAGGATACCATACCTACATGACCGGCAAATGGCACCTGGGTTCCGGCAATCAGGACCTGTGGCCGCTTCAGCGCGGATTTGACCGGTTCTACGGACTGCTGGCGGGAGCCAGTAGTTACTTCAATCCGGTACAGCCGCGCGGCATCTGGCTGGATAATAAGCCGGTCGAAAAGGTCGAACAGCCGTTTTATACCACCGATGCCTTTACCGATCAGGCCATTAGCTTCATGAAAGGGCAACAGGATAAAGACCCGTTTTTCCTGTATCTGGCCTACACGGCCCCGCACTGGCCGCTGCATGCTCTACAAAAGGATATCGACCAGTTTGTAGGCAAATACCGGCAGGGGTGGGAACAGCTCCGGGAGACACGCAGCAGTCGTCAGGTTAAGCTTGGGGTTGCCGATGCGAAATGGGGCTTGTCGCCGCGCCCGTCGACCTATCCGGCGTGGGCGAAGCAGGATACCGCTAAACAGCGGGAGATGGATTACCGAATGGCTGTCTACGCCGCTCAGGTCTCGCGCATGGACCAGAACATCGGTAAGGTGGTTGATTACCTCGAAAAAGCGGGTAAGCTCGACAACACCCTGATTGTGTTCCTGTCGGACAACGGTGCGTGTCAGGAGGGCGGGATTCTGGGCGGCGGCCAGACTGCTGCCATAAACGTGCCGGATAAGTACGGGGCTATATCGCATGGCGGGGCGTCGGCCAACGCCTTCAGTACGCCGTGCAAAGGTTTTAAGCATGTGTCGTACGAAGGCGGCATTGCTACGCCGCTGATCATACATTATCCGGCCATGACCAAAAAAATGAAAGGGAAACTGTCGGCTTCACCGGGCTATCTGATCGACATCATGCCGACCTTCATTGAGGTCAGCGGGGCGACCTACCCGAAACGGGCAAAGGATCAGGAAATTCTGCCGATTGAGGGCAAAAGCCTGATGCCGCTGCTGACTGCGGGCACCCGTCAGCCACACGAGTACATGTACTGGGAGCACGAAAACATGCGGGCGATCCGGCACGGGAACTGGAAGGCCGTCGGGGTGATCAGTAGCCCGTGGGAGCTGTATAACCTCGAAACCGACCGTACGGAACAGCATAATGTAGCCGGCCAGCACGCTGATCTGGTAAATAAGCTGGACCAGCAGTGGACTACTTGGGCCAACTCCCACAAGGTGTTCCCGAAAGGCTCCATGAAAAAGGACTTTTCCGGCGAATGGAATATGTTTTAGTACCGGGTTGACCCACCAGGCCGGGACGACAGGAAGTAGGTCAACGTATTGATTAAACCGCCTGGTCAGGAAGGGGCACAAAGGTATTTTTTACTTTTGTGCCCCTTTGGTTCTTATTGACGTTTTGGTTAACCATATGAAGAAACTAAAAACCGGGCTGAGCCTGCTGCTGGTCATAACGAACCTCGTCAGTTTCGGGCAGAAAAAGGGTGAGGAAGTTCCGCAGGCCGTTATGGAGCGCATCTATAACGAGGTCAGAACGCCCTACAAATACGGTATCGTGCTGCCACAGCCCGATCAGGGGCGGATGGTCGACAGCCCGACGATCTACCGGAAGGACAGCACCTGGTTTATGTCGTACATCATTTTCGACGGCAAGGGATACGAAACCTGGCTGGCCCAAAGTGATGACCTGCTTCACTGGAAAACGGCCGGTAAACTGATGTCTTTCACCGACACCGGTTGGGACGCTACCCAAAAGGCAGGGTATGTGTCCCTGATCGACACCGAATGGGGCGGATCGTACGCGCCTGAACGGTACAACGACAGGTATTGGCTTTCGTACCTGGGCGGCTCCGAAAAAGGCTACGAAGCGGGGCGGCTGGGCGTTGGTATCGCTACCACCGCCGACCTGACAAAGGCCGTTGAGGTGGACCGGCAGCCTAGCCCCGTTTTGTCAGCCATTGATCCGGATGCCCGGCCGTATGATAACAACACGATTTACAAAAGCCTCATTATCCACGATAAGGCCCAACAAACGGGCTATCCGTTTGTGATGTACTACAATGCCAAAGGCAATGAAAAAGATGCGAAGGGCAACGGGTTCGAAAGCATTGCCATGGCGGTTTCGACCGACATGGTAACCTGGAAACGCCACGGGCAGGAACCGCTGATTACGCGGAAAACCGGCATTTGCGGCGATGCTCAGATCGCGAAAATCGGGGATGTGTATGTGATGTTTTACTTTGGTGCCTTCTGGAAGCCAGGGGCGTTTGAGCGGTTCGCCTGCTCCTACGACCTGCTCCACTGGACCGACTGGCAAGGCCCTGACCTGATCGCCCCCTCAGCGCCTTTCGACAAAACGTATGCCCATAAACCGTGGGTGATTAAGTGGAACGGGGTGGTGTATCATTTTTATAACGCCGTGGGTACCAGCGGCCGGGTGATTGCGCTGGCAACCTCACACGATTTAGGTCAAAGCGACATCAGGGATAAATAGCGTTTTGTTGTCTTTTAGTCGTGCGTGGGAAACCATCCGGAAGGTTCTGAACTTCCCGGAAGGTTTCATCAGGACTATCCAAAAAATATGTTTTTCAATGAACTTACCCCTTACCATCTCAGCGTTATTGCTGACAACTTACCTGACGGTTTCCGGGCAGGGGAACCGTCAGATACCGGGCGGTTACGTCAGTAGCCGGGCACCGTTGACCCCCAACGCCTACGGTGAACTGCCGCTGGGGGCCATCAAACCGCAGGGCTGGCTCCG
>NZ_CAMFHL010000063.1 GCF_945952095.1 uncultured Arsenicibacter sp.
GTCTCGTATGGTGAAAAAGTGGTTCTGAATCAGCTGGACTGGCAGGTGAAACGCGGCGAAAAATGGGCCGTTCTGGGGCCGAACGGCTCGGGAAAATCAACCTTGCTCAGCCTTATTACGGCCGACAACCCGCAGGCGTATCGTAATGATTATGATCTTTTTGACCGTAAGCGGGGCCAAGGCGAAAGCATCTGGGACATTAAACGGAACATCGGGTTTGTATCGCCCGAGCTACACTTATACTTTCCGCGCGAACAGCCGGTCTGGAAGGTGATTGCGTCGGGCTTATTCGACACCGCCGGTCTGTTCCGCAAACTAACTGATGAGCAGGCTGACCGCGTTGATTTTGCGCTTGATCTGCTCCAGATTCAGACACTGCGCCTGAAGCGGCTCGCCGATTTATCGACGGGTCAGCAGCGGTGGGTGTTGCTGGCGCGCGCGCTGGTGAAAAATCCGCCGCTGCTGGTGTTAGACGAGCCATGTCAGGGGCTTGACCTGATGCACACCGCCCGTTTCCGCGATCTGGTCGATGAGCTTTGCGAGTCACCGGAGCGCACGCTGTTGTACGTGTCGCATTATGCCGACGAAATTCCGCGTTGTGTCAGTCAGGTGCTGCGGATGCACGAGGGTGTTGGTACGGTTGAACAATAAACCACGAAGGCGGGAAGGCACGAAGCGGCACAATGTAAAATCTTCGTGCCACTCCGGTTCTTCCCGCCTTCGTGGTTAAACCAGCGGTGTGTAACAAAAATCTTTGTGCTGCTCCGGTTCTTCCCGCCTTTGTGGTTAAACCAGCCAGCCGGTGTGTAACAAAAATCTTCGTGCAGCTCCGGTTCTTCCCGCCTTCGTGGTTCAAAACTTATTTCAGAAATTCCCCCAGTGCCTTCACAAACCGGTCCGGTGTCTGAATATGCGGAATATGGCCGACGCCGTCGAGTTCGACCAGTTTGGCGTTCCGGATACGTTTTGCCGTTTCCTGGCCTAACGTTGGATACTGCCCGTATTTAGTCTGTTCGTTTTTCGGCAGAATGTTCTTGCCAACCACCGTCCGGTCTTCCTGCCCGATAATCAGCAGCGTCGGCGCGGTAACCGCTTCAAATTCGTAATAAACCGGCTGCTCATAAATCATCTGATAGGTCACCGCGTTGGTCCACGCAATGTTTTTGAAATCAGGTGACTGCAGGTCGGCTGCCTGCGCTTTTACCAGATCTTCGTATTCCGGTTTCCAGACCGGATAATACGTCTGCTGGTATTGTTTGTACGACTCATAAGTAGCCGACCGCTCTTTTTTGTACAGTGTTTCAAGAGGCTGGTAGGGGATAAAAGTCTTGTAGTCTTCCAGCCCGATCGGGTTTTCGAGTACCAGCCGTTCAACGCTTTCCGGATACATCAGGCTGAACCGCGTTGCCAGCATACCACCCATCGAATGACCGATAATCGTGGCTTTTGTGATTTTCAGCGTATTGAGCAGGTGTTTGGTGTTGGCCGCGAGCCGGTGAAAACTGTAGTGAATATTCGGGTGGCTGGACTTGCCCCAACCCACCTGATCAGGCACGATGACGCGGTAGCCCCGGCCGGTGAGGTACTGAATAACGCCTTTCCAGTAAAAACCATTAAAGTTTTTACCGTGCAGCAACACCGCAACTTTTCCGGTTGACCGGGCTGGTTTGACATCCATGTAGGCCATTTTTACGGGCTGTGATTCCAGCTGAAAACTCAGCGTCTGTACCGGATAAGGATACGTAATGCCTTCTGTTTGCTGGGCCAGAGTCGTAAACGTGGCGGTGTTAAGGGTAAAAAGAATGATGAAAAGAAGTTGATAATACCGCATTCGACAAACGTGTTTACAGAGAAAGAAAAGTTTACCGGGCGTGCCTTGCCGGAGTGTCAGGCAGGGCATACCCCGGACAAAGGTCCGCATCTTTCCCGATGAACCCAAACTAAACTACTAAATGACAAGAGTAGTGTAAAAACAAAAGAGCGCCCGAAGGCGCTCCTGAACGGTGGGTGAACGACGGGTCTGCTATCCCCGACGTTGTCGGTACGCCCGATCCCGCTGTAACATGTCACGCAGCTGGTTCTGCTGTGACGGTGTCAGTACAGCCATTAAATCACGGCGTTTTTGTTGTTGTAGCCGCTGATAGGCGGACGGATTATTACGTTCATCCGCTGTCAGACCGCGACGGTTATACCGGTCCTGGATTTGCTCCAGATCACGCATCTGACGGCGGCTCAGGTTCAGTTCATTAGCATATTGCTGGATACGTTCTTCAAAACGGTCATTGTCGGATCGCCGGTCATTGCGGCCTTCATAGCGGCCACCGTAAGGGCCGTCATAGCGGCCGCTGGTGGTTGGGCGTTGACTGGTACAGGCGCCAACAAAAAGGCTGGCTGCCAGGGCGAAGATTATTCCGGTTTTCATCTCGTTGTTCGTTGTTGTTTACGTGGGTTGGACAGGCATGGCCGGTAAAGGTTTAAAACAGGGCAAAAGATTTTTCAGATTTGCTGGTAAATTGCCGGTTCAGCACGCTTTGCAAAAGAGAAAATCAACGTTTCGCATATGAAAAAAAGAGGATGGCTTAGCCTGTTTGCCGGTCTTGGGATGAGCCTGTCGGTCGCCGGGCAGCAGGCACCGGCTTATGATGGCTGGAAACTGGTCTGGGCCGATGAATTTTCCGGCAACGGTAAACCTGATCCGAAAAACTGGAAATTCGAGCAGGGATTTGTCCGTAACCATGAGCTGCAATGGTACCAGCCGGATAATGCGTATTGCCGGGATGGCTTCCTGATCATTGAAGCCCGTAAGGAACAAAAAGCCAATCCGGACTACGAAGCGGGGAGTAAAAACTGGAAAAACAACCGTCAGTTTATTGACTACACGGCATCCAGCCTGAAAACGCAGGGGCTTCACAGCTGGCAGTATGGCCGGTTTGAACTGCGCGGCCGGATCAATGTGCAACCGGGGATGTGGCCCGCATTCTGGACCTTAGGCGTGTCGGGCGAATGGCCAAGCAACGGCGAAATTGACATTATGGAGTATTACCGGGGCATGTTGCTGGCCAATGTAGCCTGGGGGACCGAAAAACGCTATACCGCCGAATGGCGCAGTACCAAAAAGCCGCTGACGGAATTTAACGACCCCAAGTGGGCGAATAAATTTCATGTCTGGCGCATGGATTGGGATGAGAAAGCCATAAACTTGTATGTCGATGACCAGTTGCTGCGGTCGGTGCCGCTGACCGAAACCATCAACCGCGACGGAACGCAGACCAACCCGTTTATGCAGCCGCATTACCTGCTGGTCAACCTGGCCATTGGCGGCGACAACGGCGGTGATCCGGCGACTACCACCTTTCCGGCAAAGTACGAAATCGACTATGTCCGGGTGTATCAGAAACAAAACTAACGTATGACCACTGAACAAAAATTAGTTGTCCGTGACGAGGATGTGGCCTGGGAACACGTCGGCGACGGCGTGCGGCGCAAGATACTGGCCTTTGATGCCAACCTGATGCTCGTTAAAGTGGCCTTCGAAGCGGGTGGAGTAGGGGCGATTCATCACCACTACCACACCCAGATGAGTTATGTCGAAAGCGGCCGCTTTGAAATCACCATCGACGGCGAGAAACATATCCTTAAACAGGGCGACGTGTACCACATGCCGCCCAACCTGCCCCACGGCGCGCTGGCCCTCGAAGCCGGTGTCCTGGTCGATGTATTTACACCCATGCGCGAAGACTTTATTTCTTAAAGCCGCGCCGGAAAAAGAGCAGATGGTATTCGACGTTCTCGCGCCAGTATGCCCAGGTATGGGCACCCGGCCGTTCAATGTAATCGTGCTCGATACCGCGCTCCAGCAGCTTCTTATGCAGGTTGCGGTTTACCTCAAAAAAGAAATCAGCGGTGCCGCAGTCGATGAATAAACGTAAGTCCTTATTCTTCAGGCTGTCGGCAACGTTGATGACCGTATTGCGCTCCCAGTTCTCCGGATTTGTACCGATTTCGCCCAGTGATTTTTTGATTTCCCAGTTATTCGGGAACGGCCGGATATCCACCCCGCCACTCAGACTACCCGCCTGCCCGAACGTATCGCGGTGACGGATTGCGAGGTAAAGGGCTCCGTGCCCGCCCATCGACAGACCGGTAATGGCCCGGTGGTCGCGGTCGGCCAGCGTGCGGTAAGTGTTGTCGATATAGCCCGGCAACTCCTTACCGACAAACGTTTCATAGCGCAGGGAAGGCTCCAGCGGGCTGTCGATATACCAGCTGTTAGCCCCGCTCGGGCAAACGATCATGACGCCGTAGCGGTCGGCCATCAGCGCCAGCTCAGGCACCTGCTTAATCCAGTCGCTGTATTTGCCGCCATAGCCGTGCAGGAGGTAGACAACCGGAAACCGCTCATTGCCAAGCGTATATTGGTCGGGTGAGATAATGACGCAGGGAATAGTCTTGTTCATCGCTGCGCTCTGCACCTGAACGGTGTCTACCCGACCGGCCAGTGCCGTAAGGACGAAAAAAAGTGAAAAGGAGAGGATTAGAAAAATGCGGTTCATGGGGATGTATAATGAGGAATGAAATGAGTATGCAACTGTGTTACCTGAAGGTGCATGTTGTCTCTTGAAAATAAACAATCTGGAGGCATCGCCTGCAATAGTTTATTGTATTAAGTAAACAGTTTAGCCTGAATTAAACCCGTATCAGCACAATCAAAACACTTTTGACAACTACGTTGCAAGGCGCAGGATACAATTAAAATATGTTTTCCATTTGTCTTTGGTGGTAGTTCTTTGTGGTAAATAAACTAAAGTAGGGTATAAGTTCCTATGTATCATCCGGAATCAGGCTCTATTTGAGGCATAGACGCTTAATCATAAGCCAATTAACAGTATCGCCCCGGTTCCCGAAACTATTCGCCCACCAGTAGTATAATTCACTTGTTGCGCCTTACCGGTCTGATTGGCTGGAATCGTGACGGCATGGCGAATCTCCACAATGTCGTTGCTGGTGGGTAGACGGTTGCATGACCAGGTTGTGGGGTCAGTCCAATCGCCATCGGCGATAGTGTACATAGCCGGGCAGGGGGGGAGTGGTGGAGTGATAAAGTAGAAATGACTATTATGTTTGGACTCGCCATTGTCTTTACAGGATATGGAATAATTTAATAAATATGCTGTATTCGGAGACAAACCTGTTAAGGTATATGGGTTAGTCGATATAACATAAGTATTGTTAGTGGTAGTAGAATTTAAGGGCTGTAACGAGAATACTATTGTGTCCCCTATTGTCTGATCTCCCCAATCAATGGTTATCTGTTGTGCATTAAGTGAGGACATCATTCTACTAAGGTTAAGGAATCCGCAGGACGATGGTGTACTCAAAGTCTTAATAACAGACCAATCAGTAGTGCTACAAAGTGGTCTTATTTGAATGTCATATGTCGTACTAGCCGATAATCCAGTTAACGAGTAGGTATTGGTTTGGCTTATCGCATTGCCAATCCAGGAAGTTGAGTCCGTTACTCTCCATCTTAATTGATATGTAAGTCCTGAAGTAGGTCCTCCCCAGGTTAGACCTATAGCGTTTGTAGTAATGTACTTAAAGTCTATCAAGAGTGGATAGCTACATTGCGTTGTAAACGTTCTGGAAGGCGAATAACCTGAAGGTTTACCATCAGAGCAGAAGGACTGAATTTGCCATTCGTAGGTTTGACCGGATACTAATGAATTTGAAAGTGTATAGTAGCCATATCCATAATTATAGCCATAGGTTATGGTTTGTGAGGTATTCCAGGTACTTGTTGCAACAGGCCGCCACCGTACCTGATACCGAATACCCATTTGAGTGATCCAAAATACTTCGGCACTTGTCTCAGTAATATAACTCTCCCCTCGGGTCGAAGGATAATTACAAGAAGTTGTAAACGTACGAATTGGACTAAAATCAGAGCTAAAGGTGTCACTGCATTTAGATTGTAATTGCCATTCATAGGAAGTACCGGTTGGTAGCCCTATAAGCCAATAATGATCGTCGTTGACAAGTACATTATTCCACAGAGGTTGACCAATTGGCCGCCATCGTAACATATATCTATTACGCTCATCCCAATGCGACCAGGTTAAATCAATGTTACCACCTCCATATTCATACTCGAACCTTTCAAAAGGATAAAAACAGCCGGTGGTTGTAAAGTTGGCGGATATCCAGGTCGATTGGTTTCCGTTAGTACATAATGTACGAACGCGTGCTTCATAAAGTGTTTCAGGAACAAGATTGGAAATAGTGAATGGACTTGATGTCGCAGTTAAGCTGGGAAACCAGGTAGTAGTTCCCTGTGGCCGGTACTGTATTTCGTAGCTAATTCCTGTCCCGAATGTTTGCCAGTTTGATAGAACATATGTTGCCTTCGTGTTAAATTGGAAATATCCTGGTGCATTGCAACTTGGCGTGAACGAGATAGGCGAAGATAAATCCGATACATTTCCATCCGAACATACCAATTGTAGCTGAGCCCGATAGGCAATGCCAGCAGTCAGGCCGGTGAGACTGTAGGTAGTTGTTGTCAGGTTACTGATGGTTGTTGAGATGGGTGATGAGACTGGTTTGTAGATCAAAGTATAGCGCGCACCATAACCATAATCTGACCAACTTAATGAAACTCGGTCAGCGGATAAGAAAGAGCTGTAGAAGTATGGAGTATTACAATTTGTTGTAAAACTTGCTGTTTGGGAAAATGGCGATGAGGCGTCGGCTGAGCAAAGTGTTTGTATTTGCCATTCGTAGCTTTGCCCATTGACCAGTCCGGTTAAATTGTATGGGGAACCGGTTAAACCTGTAATCAATGTCCAGGCAGCTTCTGGTGTAGTTCGTGGGCGGTAGCGGATGGCGAAGGTAACTCCTGACAGGCTTGTAGTCCAATACAGTTTGGCTGAGGTAGATGTGACATAGTTGGTATAACAAGACGAAGGCGTACCGCAGGAAGCGGTAAAGGTTCGTGGGCTGGTGTAGGCCGAAGTACTGCCATCAGAACAAATAGTTTGTAGTTGCCACTCGTAAGCCTGCCCTGTAATGAGGTTGGTAAGCAAATATTGTGAACAACATACATTAGCGACCGTCGTCCAGGCGGAGGCACCAATGGTCCGCCACTGTAGATTGTACCCGGTCGAACCAGAAACAAAAGTCCATGTCAATTGAGCACGACTACCTGTTAGTATTTCACTTTGACCGGTTGGTATCGGGCAGGCTATCGTAACTGGTTGTGGTACTTCTACGTTAAAAACAGTAGAGTCCACGCCAACCGATACCGATTGCAGTGGTTGGTGTAAACAACTATCGTCGGGTAGTACTTCAGACAACGGATACTTTACCAAGCTGGTAGCCTGCGCCATGATTGCTGGCGAAAGAAACAACAGCAACAAGGAAAGTCCTGTTTTTCTGCTTAATAATGTGTAGGAATACAATAGACTGACTGGTAGATTATAATATGCCCTCATACGTGTAATATGTCCTTTTCTTCCGGTGGAGAATGAACCATGTGATGTGGGGCAAATGTATCCATTGCATATGATTTATTGTTCATTGTCCATTATTCATTAAAAAAACGTGTTTAGTTTTCAACGGAGTCCCAGTTAAAGAGCTGGTTTTCGGCGGGAGATTTGGCGGCGGTCAGTAGGGCGCGCATCTCCTTAACTTTCTGCGGATTTGCGGCGGCCAGATCACGGGTTTCGCCGGTATCCTTGCTCAGGTCGTATAACTCCACGGTTTCGGCTTTGCCTTTGTTTTTGACGCGCACCAGCTTCCAGTTGCCCTGTACAATGGCTTCCTTAAAAGCGCCTTCGTTGAATTGCCAGAACAGATACGGATGGGTCTGTGTCTGCTTTTTACCCAGCAAGGTTGGGGCAAACGACAGTCCGTCAGCGGCCTTCGGTGACGGTGTGCCGGTCAGTTGGCCGACAGTTGGCAAGATATCCCAGAAGGCCCAGATCGCATCGCTTTGGCGGTTGGCCGGTACGCGGCCCGGCGCCCGCACGATCATCGGTACGCGGATGCCGCCTTCGTACAAATCCCGTTTAATGCCCCGCAGAGGGCCGCTGCTGTTGAAAAACTCAGGGTCCCCGCCGCCTTCTTTGTGCGGACCGTTGTCGCTGGTAAAGAACACATAAGTATTGTCATCGAGGCCGAGCTCTTTCAGCAGACTCAGCAACCGGCCCACATCACCGTCGAGCTTGTGAACCATGGCCGCGAAGGCAGCGTGTGGCTGTAACTGCGTACTGTATGACCGGCCATTCTGGTAAAACGGGGTTTCGGGCGGGAGTTTGCTGCTGCCATCGGCGTTGAGGAACGGCTGCATGTAGCTGGCCGGCGTTTTCAGTTCGGCGTGCGGAATCGTAACGGGCAGGTACAGGAAAAAAGGCTGGTCTTTATTGGCTTTCACGAACGACAAGGCCCGGTCGAAAAGAAGGTCGTGGGTATAGACTGTAGTATCGAGCGAAAGCCGGTTTATTTTCCGGTCTTTAACCTCAAACAGAAAGTTGGTGAAGAAATTATGGGCGTGGCGCTGGTTGAGGTAGCCAAGGAACTCGTCAAAGCCTTTGCGTTCGGGCGAGCCGGCATCGTCTTGCCGGCCGAGGCCCCATTTGCCGAACATCCCCGTAGCGTAGCCATTGCCCTGGAGACGCTGGGCCAGCGTGGTATCCTGCGCCCGCAGCGATACATCGCCGTTGCCGCGCACATAGGCATGGCCCATGTGCTTGCCCGTCATCAGGGCACAGCGGGAAGGCGCACACACGGTACTGCCCGCATAAAAACGGGTAAACCGCGTACCTTCCTTCGCCATCCTGTCAAGATTGGGGGTTGGTATGCGGTTTTTCGCGTTGTAGCTGCCCAGATTCCCGTACCCGAGGTCATCAGCCAGAATAAAGATAATATTCGGCCGTTTTTGCTGGGCGCCGGCCGGTAATAAACCGGAACCACTAAGCAGGGCTACGGCAAGACAGAATACGGAGAAAAATCGTCGCATGGTGCAAGTATAAAGTACCTGCACCAAGACAACAAAAAGTATATACTAATTCAGTTGAAATGTCTTTGAGAACCTCAGGCAGTCAGCCATTTTTCCTTTATGTGCCCTGCCAGCTTAACCAGTGAGGTAAAATTACCTGGTTTGGTGAAGTATTCGTTTGCGCCCAGAACCATGGACGAATTAATGTCATTCGGGCTTGATGAACTCGACAGGATAATGACCGGAAGCTGCCGGAACTTTGGCATCAGCCGGACTTGTTCGAGCGTTTCGAGTCCCGTCATCGGACTCATATTTAAGTCCATGACAATTACACGGGGCGGTTCGTTTGTGGCATGAAGTCTGGCAAGCAGTTCGTTCCCGTCGTCAAGCGTACAAACCTGCAGGTTTGGATTTGCCTCCCGGAACGCTTTTTTAAATAGATACTGATCGTCAGCATCATCGTCTACCAGCCATATAGATTGGTCAACTTTCATAAGAATAAGCAACGTACAAGTTTGACACCAAAAACATGATCAACACATTTTGGCCGGTTTTGCCGGCCACTACAGTCAGCCTGAAAGCGACTGTTATCGTTAAGCATTTACGTTATTGGTAGCGTTCTAATGGGGGGTAACTAGTCAAAGGTAACATAAAAATGACAAAAACGTACATTTTTATGTATTTTAATACGATTCCCACCATTGATTTTGAGGCATATAGACATCCAGCACCGTGACTTCGCCGATACGTGGTGTAATCAAAGTAGTGCCGAGCTCAGCCGATTTTTTCGTAATCCGCCGGATGGGTTCACGCCACGGATGCGGAGCCAGATTAAACTTCGCCCAGTGAATCGGGATCAGTTTTTTCGCCTTCACATCAACCTGAGCCTGCGCCGTTTCTTCCGGCATCATGTGAATATTAGCCCAGGCTTCGTTGTAGGCACCACATTCCAGCAAAGCCAGATCAAACGGGCCGTATTTCTCACCAATCATTTTAAAGCCTGGGTAATAGCCCGAATCGGCTCCGAAATAGACGCGGCGCTCACGGCCCAGCAGCACCCATGAGCTCCAGAGCGTACCGTTCCGTTTAAAACTGCGGCCCGAAAAATGGCGTGATGGGGCACAAACCAGTTCAAGGTCTCCTAATTTTGCCGATTGCCACCAGTCGAGTTCGGTAATGAAGGCGGGGTCAATACCCCATTTTTCCAGATGGGCACCCACACCCAGCGGTACGAAAAAGCGTTTTACCTTACCCTTCAGCTGGAGAATAGTCGGGTAATCCAGGTGGTCGTAGTGGTCGTGCGAGAGAATGACAGCATCCAGTGGCGGCAGATCATCGACCGTAACATGATGGTCGTAGTTAAAGCGCTTCGGGCCCATAAACGAGAACGTTGACGCGCGTTCGCCGAAAACCGGATCGGTAAGAATCGTTTTGCCTTCCATCCGGATCAGCACCGACGAATGGCCGAACCACGAAACGGCCACTTCAGTAGCCGAACCGGGACCGGTAAATTTCGAGTGATCCAGCGGCACTGTTTTAATAGGTGTTGCCGGTTCTGCCTCCGGAAACCCAACCAGCATTTTGTAGGCCGACGACGCCATCAGCGAAACCGGAATTTCCAATGGCGTAGGAACAAGGTTCTGAAAAACACCGTCTTTGTAGTTCGGGGACGCCTCCATGCGTTTCAGGCGTTCACCGGTCGGGACAGCACCCAGCTGCGGAGCAGTATTCATAAAAATAACAACGCCAAGGGCGGCAACTACGAGAATACCAAGGGTTATATACAGTATCATTTTCAGTTTTCGTTTCATCAGGAAAGAGGCAGGTTATGCGCTGAGGGTGAAACAGACCGGGCAGCCACCCGGTTCCCGGAAATATGAAAGAAAATTAATGAAGATTCGGGCTTTTTGTCAGAATTGAGGGGCATTAAACCTATTAAATGGCCGCTGATTGTGCGATAAGAGTTACATATTGCTGACTTATTATTTCCCGTTTACGGGCTGACCTGGCGATGGCAAACTTCGAGCACCCTGCTCAAACGGTGCAGACAAAATTATTAGATAACCTTCCGGACGCAATTGCCTGGCTTTTACCCGTATATAATGAACAAGGTGAGATTCTGGACTTTGTTTTCCGGTATGCGAACCGGAGGGCGCATGAAGTCACAGGCGAAGGTTTCATGTGTGAGGACGGTTCTCTGCTGATTGCCGATAACCAGTCTGCCTCTGAGTTTGTCGTAACCTTGTTTGAACAGTACAGAGAAGTTTTTCAGACTGGTATCACCAAAGAGTACAATTACTATAATCCCCTCGTCAAAAAATATTTCTACGTTAACCGTAAACGCTGGGAAGACGGTGTCCTCAGTATCACCCGCGACCGCACGGCCGAAATAAATGCGGAGACCATGGCCCGTGAGCAACGCCGGAAACACGTTGAACAGCTTCAGTTTGTAACGGATAGTTCGCTGACTGCCATTGGGCTTTACAGTATTGTACGGGATGAGGAAACCCGGGAAGTGGTTGACCTGCGCTACGAACTGATTAACCAGATGGCGGAGCGGATGACCGGCCGCAAGTCGCAGGAGCTGCTTGGCCGCACCATGCGGGAAACGTTTCCGGGTATTGAAAAAAGCGGTATCTGGCAGCTGTATAAAAAACTGGCGGATACCGGAGAGCCGGTGCAATACCATAATCATTACACCTTTGACGGTTATGACCTGTGGTATCAGGTGCAGGGTGTCCGGAAAGACGAACATATTGTGTTGTCATTTCTGGATATTACCGAGCTGAAACGGTCGCAGCAGGAAAAGCAGCGCCAGGCCGATCTGCTGAACAGTATGCTGACGAATGCACCGATCGGCTTTGCGCAGTATGAATCAGTGCGGGATGGGTCGGGCGCCATTATTGACTTCAAAGTGTTGCTGATGAACCAGATGGTGGCAGACATCATCGGCAGCACGGTGGAAGAAGCCCTGAAAACAACCCTGCTGACCATTTCGCCGGTCCTGAAAACAACAGGGGCATTCGATGCCTATATCCGGGTCGTGGAACAGGACGAGAGCATGGAAGTGGACCGGCTTTTTGGTAACCACTGGTACCGGCTGTCGGCGGTGAAGTTTGGCGACGGCTTTATTCTGGCCGGGATCGACATTTCGCAGAGCTATCAGGATCAGTCGCGCCTGGAAACGATCAACAAGGAGCTAAGGCGGTCAAATGAGAGTTTACAGCAGTTTGCCTACGTTGCCAGCCACGATTTGCAGGAGCCGCTGCGCAAAATCCAGTCGTTCGGTGATTTACTGCTGAACCAGTTTGAGCCGCAGCTGGGTTTGACCGGCCGCGACCTGATTATCCGGATGCAGTCGGCATCGGGTCGTATGTCGCTGCTGATCCGTGACTTACTGGCCTATTCGCGTGTAAGCACAAATCGTGACGTATTCCGCCCGGTCAACCTGAATGAGGTAATTACCGACGTTCTGGAAGATCTTGATGTGGCAATGCGCGAAACCAATGCACTTATTCTGTACGACCGGTTACCAGTCTTAGCAGGCGATGCCGTGCAGCTGCGGCAATTGTTTCAGAACCTGATCGCCAACTCCATTAAGTTCCGGCGGGAGAAAACCCCGCCGGTTATCGGTATTACCTGCCGGTTGCTGGCGGCAGCAAATGTGCCTGCGCTGTTGAGTATAACAGGCGATTCCTACTATGAGATTACGCTGGCTGATAACGGTATTGGTTTTGAGCCCCGGTACGCAGAACGGATTTTCGAAGTGTTCCAACGCCTGCACACCCGGCAGCATTATTCGGGTACAGGCGTTGGGTTGTCGATCTGCAAGAAGGTTGCCGAGAACCACGGCGGTACAATCATCGCCGAAGGCCAGCCCGATCAGGGGGCTACCTTCCGGATTTATCTACCGGATCTGACTACTCAAGCCGGTAAACCGGATAACGGGTATGCGTTCGCTCGTAATACGGTGAATACCGGTAAATAAACTCAAGCTGCGCGGCCGCACTTTCGGCAAATGCTTTGTCGGCCGCTTTTTTCTCCGCCAGCAACTGCTGTAGTTTCGGGTCTTTTTTCAGCAGATCAGCCGCTACCTCTTCAAATACATACGCTGAAAAATGCTCTTTCTGGTCCAGAATGCTGTCAAAGAAATTCCAGGCGAAGAATGAGTCACTCCCCTGAGGCTCCAGTGTTTCAACGATATACCGGTTACTGGCCTGATTCACCGGGACAATAACATCACCGGCATAGGCCTGTATCGTTACGGGTTCTGTCCGTAGTTGTACGCCCGTGTGCAGAAAATGACCTTCGTAGGGGCGGGCCGGATTTTTTACATCCGTCACAAAATAGGCGTTTACGGTCATCAGGCTGTCTTTTGTCAGTCGCCGGAGCCGGACGCCGTTACGCTCCAGCCGCTCGGTGATGGCAGTCCAGCCTTGAGGAATCAGGTAGGCGTCCGGGCGTTTGACCTGCACCTCGGGTACAAAGTGGTTCCAGTACGGAATCTGCTTCCGGAACGGGGCTGACCGGTCGTAATACAGCCGGTTCAGGCCCGATACGTCGCTGGGTTTGTTTCCGGCGCGGAAGCCGGCAAACGGAATAGAATCGGTTTTTGAGCGGTCAAGCTTCCAGCTTACGGCGAAGGTTGCCTGGGTGGTCAGCGCCTGATCGGCCTGCTGTTTGTTGGTAATGATTTTCCGGGCGTCCCGCTCAACCAGCTTCAGTGATTCTTCCATAAACGCACGGGTACCGTCTACCCGCGACGGGTAATCTTTCAGCATGTGAAGTTCGACTACGAAGCTAAAGCAGTTGAACAGCGCCGCGTATCCCGACGAATAGCGGGGCATGTCGTTGAATCCGGCAATGCCGCTTTCGGGCGTATTGGAAAAGTTATTGACGTAAGGCACCGGCTCAAACCGGCGGGCAGTCAGGGCCTTGTCCAGTTCCGGCTGAAACGACTGACTCATGTAGCCCGCCACCAGCGGGTGCAGTTTGTCCTTCTGCGTAGCAAAATAAGTCAGAATGTGTTGGTAGTCAGCGCCGTTGCTGGTGTGGTTGTCGATCATGACGTGTGGTTTCAGCTGCTGAAACATCCGTTGCCATGACCGGGCGTTTTCGGTATCGTTTTTGATAAAATCGCGGTTGAGGTCGAAGTTGCGGGAATTGCCGCGAAATCCGTATTCAATGGGTCCGTTCTGGTTAATGCGCGACACCCCGCGGTTCAGGCAGCCATCGACATTGTAAACCGGCACGATGGCCAGCAGGACATTTTTGGGCAGCTGCCCCGATGCCAGCATGTCGCGGGCCCACATCATGGTGGCGTCAATGCCTTCAGGTTCGCCGGGGTGAATGCCGTTGTTGATCAGGAGCGTAACCCGCTGCGGGGCCGACTGAAAGTTTTTGTCGGCCGCAATCAGGAAAAGGTGAAGCGGTTTGCCGATGTCCGTCTTTCCGATCTCAATCAGTTTTGCCTGTTCATACTGCCGGTCGAGCTGTTTGTACCAGTCAATGATTTCGGCGTAGGTGGCCGTTTCCTGTCCTTTGGTTTTTTCGTAGCGGGTAATGAGCGTTGGTTTCGGTTGCGCAACGGCAAAAAGCGGCAGGAGGCAAGCCAGCCAGAGGAGTTGTTTAGTCATGTTGATCGGAAGTAGCACGCGGCCGGTTTAAGGCCCGAAAATAAGCGCAAAAAGGCGCGGATGAAAGTCCGTGCCCTGTAGATACAGCAGAAAACCGGTTACTTTTTCGTCGCCGCTGCCGCCACCGGTTTTTTAGCAACGGGCTTCCCCGTGTTGGGGCCGGTTTTCTGGGTCATTGTCAACGGGTCCCAGTACACCACTTTTTTCTCGAAATAACTTTCGTTACAGGCCAGTACGGGCGCGGCCGCGCGGAAGCCGAAAACCGGATCTTCAATCGTTCCCTGGCTGCCTTTCCGGATGTTGTCGAAGAAATCACCGAAGTGGCGGGCGTGGGCATCGTCGTTTTTCGGGGATTCAAATTTAACCTCTTTGACCGGTTCGGTGGCCCGGGTTTCGGGCGGAAATTTGGCGTCGTACTGTTTGGTGAATTCTTTCTGAACGTCTTCGGTAAAGGTGAAATAGCTGTCGTAGCCTCCGTAGCCCGGCGCAAGCGGCAGCTTTTTCTTCGTCATGATGAGGCCGTTTTCCGAGAACTCGATTTGCCCCTCGTTGCCGATAATCCGGGTCATGTTATTGATCTTGCCGGCGTTGGCAAAGTTGACCCGTAGCACCATCTGGAACGCTTCGTGCTGATCGCTTTTGGGGTAATCCATGACGGAGGTCATCACATCCGGCACATCGCGGCCATCTTTCCAGTAGGCCAGGTTGCCCGACGAATAAATCCGGTTCGGGCCCATGGAGTTGGTAACGAAGTGAACACCGGTGATGAGGTGCACAAACAGGTCACCGGCCACACCGGTGCCGTAATCGCGGTAATTCCGCCAGCGGAAGAAGCGGGTTGCATCAAACGGGCGTTTAGGCGCATCGCCCAGGAACCGGTCCCAGTCGAGGGTTTGGGTCGATGCATCGGTTGGAATGGAATAGTTCCAGGCACCGATGGCGTTAAACCGGTCGCTGTTCGACTCAATGTAGTTAATCGCTCCGATGTCGCCGGCCTGTACGAGTCGTTTCGCTTCCTGAAAAGCTGCACTGCTGATCCGCTGACTGCCAACCTGCATGGTTTTGCCCGATTTTTTCCAGGCATCAATCACGGCTTTGCCTTCGTTGATGTGGTGAACCATCGGTTTCTCGCAATATACGTGCTTGCCTGCTTTCAGGGCGGCAATGGTAATGTGGTCGTGCCAGTGATCCGGGGTTACGACCAGAACGGCATCAATGTCTTTGCGGGCCAGAATTTCCCGATAGTCGCGGGTCGTAAAAAGGTCTTTGCTGAACGCCGTCTTCGCATGTTCGAGCCGCCCGTCGTAGAGGTCAGCCACGGCCACGAGTTCAACATCCGGATTGCGGAGGGCGGCCTGTGTGTCATAATTTCCCTGAATACCCATGCCAATGGTGGCAATCCGGATTTTGTCGTTGGGGCTTACTTTTTTCAGGTTCCGGATAATGGAAAACGGACCGGCCATGCTCTGTGTGGCAGCCAGCGCAGAGGCTGCTGTAACACCTTTGATGAAGTTGCGACGCGTCGATTGCATGCTTGTCAGATCGGGTTTAAACGTATAGTGTTAAAAGCAGACCGGCCGCCGGATATACCGGCATTAATTAAGCGGCTGGCTGATCGAAACAGGATCCCCTGAAGGGGTAATGCCCTGAATCGTAATGCGGGTCCGTGCCGGAAGTTTTGGTACCGGCAACAGGGCTTCAAACCGGCCCTGTCTGTCGGTAACTGCCGCCGGAAACCAGCCGATAACATCCAGCAGGGCAGGTGGTACGGGTGTGCGCCCCGCCGGAAAGCGGGTCGTGAAAAAATCACGGTGTACGGTATAGCCCGGTAGTTTATAAAATGCCGTGCTGCCCGCATTACCCGTTGTTCCGGCGCCCTGCCGTGTGTAAAAGGCAATGATGCCGTTATTGCCCCGGACACCATAAATGCTGGCGGTAGCGCTTTTCAGAATCTCAATCCGTTCAATGTCAGTCGCCTGGAACAGGAGGAGCTGCCGCCCGTCGTCGTCCTGAACCGGATATCCGTCAACGAGGAATAACGGATTGGAAAACGTATTACTGACGACTTGCCGGGCCGTATACGGATTGGCTTCCGGCGAGCGCGGTGTGACATTGAGGCTGGTAATGCCTGCGGTAGGGCCGGTACCGTAGATGCGGACGTTATAGGCGATGCTGCCTTTGTTATCGACCTCGGTAACGCTGATGCCCGACAGGTTGCGGAGCAGCGTATACAAGCTCGTCTGACCGGCGCGTTTCTGGTCGGTAACGATAATGGTCTGATCAACACGGTCATGCATACTCCGCCGCCGGATGCTTTCGGGACGTTCATCGGTGACCGGTGCTTTTACCACGACCTCTTTTAGGAGTTTGGCCCCTGCCTGCCGGTATTGCGCAGGATCCGCTGCCTGCCGCTCACGGCCCCCGGTGAGCACGGCCGCCAGCGCGGCCGGTGCTGAATCAGCCGGAGAAAGCATAGGCTGCGTCACAAATGTACCTGCACTGTTGTCAAAAACGACCTTTGCCTTAATCTCCCGTTTGGTCGCATCCGAAAGCTGAACCCGCAGCTGCGTCGAATCGGTGAGTACTAATCCGTCTATGGCAAACCGGCCATCGGTGCCGGTAGTGGTTTGCTTTACCTGCCATCGCTGGCCGCCCATTACGGTCAGCACCATGTTCAGCCCGTTCAGGGGTTCATTCTGTAGATTAACGACCTGACCCCGCAAGGTTATGTCGGCGGTTTCCGAAGCCTTTGCGGCTATGCGGTCAACCGGCTGCGTGCGGATCGACCGCCAGCCTTGCGTCAGCAGCACCTGATCAAGGGCCTGCCGGGTTTGGCGGGAACGATTCCGGAAATATACCCGTGGCTGTTCGACCACACCCGCTAATTCGCCGGTCAGCAGCAGGTGAACGGGTATGTCAGCGGCAACCGTATCGGCCGGTACCTGCGCATCGCTCGTAACGGCAACCGACAGCAGGGCCTGTACCGGTACGGGTGTGCCATCGCTCAGCCGGAGGGTAATGGTGGTCTGGTTGGCCGCGGGAGCCGATGACAGGTCGAAATCCGCCCGAATCGCCGGCCGCCGCTCGGGGATAAAAACGATTCGCTCGGCCTGCGGACGGCCCAGTGAATCGTATAGTGTCAGTTGGGCGACACCCGCCGGAAAGTTAGCGGTATTGAGGGTCACGTCTGCCGGTTTGCCGGATAAACCCAGTACCAATGCGTCGATCACCCGTCCGCGACTCTGGGCAATCAAATAGGCAGTCCGGTACTGATACGCTGCTGAAGCCATTATCCGCACCAGCACCTGACCGGAGTCTGCTGCCAGACTGGTCCGTAGCGTCAGGCCTTCGGGCAAGGATGCAGGTAAGGTAACCTGCTTGTTTTGGGGCGTTACTATGTGGGCCGTAAGCCGTTGGGCAGGAGCCGGAGCAGCGGGTAGTTCGACCTGGCCGAACCCCAGTGCATTGGTCTGAAAACGGGTAAGCTCCTGACCGGCCGCATCCAGGATGCGCCCCAGCACCGGTTGCCCCTTACCGACAGCATTGAGGGCACGGATGCCAAACCGGACGGGTAATCCGGCTACCATATTGCCGCCTTCGGGCAGCAGCTGAATGTCGGGATCACCGTTAAGCACCGGAGCGGCCGGCGTCGGCGTAGCTGGTTGCGCAGCTGATTGCAGGACCGGGATCGTGCGCTCGAAGGGCGGGCGGTTCGCCAACCGGTCTGCGTCGGTGTACGCACGGAGCTGATACATCCCGTCCGTGAGGGAGTCCGGTAAATAGACCGATGTTTCTCCCCGGCCAACATGGATGGCAACCCATTGCTGACTGACCAGCCGCCGGTCCGGCGACCAGAGTTCAAGCCGTACTGCCGGACCGGTGTCGCTGGTATCGGGCTGGTGCGTCCGGCGTTGCAGGGCATAGATGCTGCACCAGATCCGGTCGCCGGTCAGGTATACCGGTTTGTCGATGTGAACAAACAGCGCTTTACTGTCGGGCTGGTTACGCCACACCTGCCGGAGCGAGTCGAGCCGCTTATCGGCGGGGCGAATCAGCGGCGCTGCCGGGCCGGATTGACCGGCCTGAGCCGTAACCGGTTTGGGTTGCGGGTCGCCCTTAACGGGCGTTTCCGGTGTCCAGTCATCGGGTAAGGCACTGGCCAGCCGGTCGTTACTCAGGTAGCCCCGGGCCTCAAAGCCATTTGGTTTCACAATCAGTCCGCTTGTACTGATGTCGATGGAACGTTGCGGAAAAACCAGCTGAGAGTACGCATACTGTGCATCACGGTAGGGAGAAAAACGGGACGAGACCGGCGTATAGAATACAACCAGCGGCAGGTAGCTTGTCAGCACCCGTTCATTGGGTACCTGCCCGGCGGTCAGGGCGGCCTGTGCGTCAAACGGTTTCAGGTGATTGCCCAGTTCGCTGCTCAGCATTGGCACGGAGTGTTTGGCGATGGGGGTTGTAACGTCTTCGCGGTAGACCAGAAATTTTTCGTCTTCCAGCCGGTTTTGCAGCAGGGCGGTCATAAAATGCCGTAGTGATCCGCGGTAGGCCTGCAACCGGTTACGCTGCCACTGGCGGTTCTGTTTCTCAGATGTTGGCGTAAGTTCGGCAAAGAGCGTATGTCCGGCGTAGAATGTTCCCTTGCCCGGCTCGAACCGGAAGCCAACGAGCTGGTAGGTAATCTGATACCCCAGTGACAGGTTTTCGAATCGCAGCGGTTCGGCCGCCTGGGCCGTTAATACGCCCGCTGTTTCGGTAAAGCTCAGGACTTCGGCGTTCAGCAGGCGGCAGTCGCCGGCAAAGGGTGATTGGCCCAGCAGCTCTTTCTCGACGGTGCGGGCGTTCTGTAGCCATGCCTTATCCCGTTTGGCAACCACCACCAGTTCCTGCAGCACGGTAATCCGGAGTGCGACATCGACGGGTTTTCCGGTTGGGCGCAGGCGTTGCCGGAAGGGCTCGTAACCCGTAAAAGAGACCACCAGTTCAACGGTGTTCTGCGGCACGTTTGTCAGTACGTAATTGCCTTTTTCGTCGGTAGTGGTTCCCCTTGTCGTGCCGCTGATGTACACGTTGGCGGCCGGAATGGGCTGATGCGTTTCGGCATCGGTCACGGTTCCGCGGAGGGTTGTTGCCGTTTCCTGCGCACAGGCAGCCTGACTGATCACGAGCCAGCCGATCAAATACAGGACACAACACAGGAATGGGGCAGTTAGTCGGGTCAGCATAGCCAGGTTAAGGAAGAAAAACTGCATAAAAGGCACCGGACAGCAACCGGATTAGGTGTTATTATACAATTTTTTGTAGGTTCGTTACAAATATAATAGTCTGTCGGACTGTATATGTGTAACACTCAATGGAAAAACACTTATGAAGTGGTCATTCGTCATACAACAAAAACTGAAAGCGGCTTTGCTGTTAAGCGGCATCATGGCCATCATTACGCTGAATACCTTTATCTCCCGGAAGAACATCCGCAGCATCAACCAATCGTTTTCGTCCATTTACGCTGACCGGCTGATGCCGGCCATTGATATGGTATACCTGACGGAGAGCCTGTTTACTAAACGCATTGCGCTGCAAAAACAGATGATTCTGGGCCGGTCGCCGGATGAAGCCTTTTTTGTGAGCCAGCAACGGATACATCAGGGCCGTATTGATTCCCTGCTGACAGCCTACGAAAAGACGTTTCTAGTTGACGGCGAAACCAGAGGCCTGCAACTCTTTAAGCAGCAGCTGGCCCGCTACAACGGACAGGAGCGCGACCTGCTGACGCTGTACCGGAAAGACAAAGCGCAGGCACTCGATGAACTGGTAAAAGGCAGGAGCGCGCAGACATTTCAGGCCTTAATGGGGGAAGTCCATGAACTGACCGCCATTCAATCGGCAGAAGGCCGGGCGCTGATGATGGAATCGAAAAGTGAGTCGTCGGTATTTAATCTGGTATCCATGATTCAGATAGTCAGTGCGATTGTGGTCGGCTTGCTGATTCTGGGGCTGATCCATCAGTCAAAGCTGATCAACAAGGATTCGCAGCCTTTTCACCTGAACTGACATTCGCTCAATAATCCTAACAATGATCAGATAAAGTGGTTTGCAGGTTAGCAAGAAATCAGGTTTCCTCCTTACTTTGGGGACTATTTTAACCAAAACAACAGAAATCATGCGTTGGATAGGAAGACGTGAAAGTGATAATGTAGAGGATCGCCGGGGCGGCGGGGGCGGCACCGGCATGGTGGTTGGCGGGGGCATAGGTACCCTGGTCATTGCCCTGATCGTAATGTTGCTGGGCGGTGACCCGTCCGAAGTATTCAATCAGTCGGGGTCCGACCAGGTGGCTACCGAAGCACCGGCGGGGCCGCAGGCAGACGATGAAGCCGCTAAGTTTGTCAAGGTTGTTCTGGCCGATACCGAAGACGTCTGGACGAAACTGCTGGCGGAGCAGAACCAGCAATACCCTAAACCGACGATGGTGCTTTTCCGTGGAAGAACCCAGTCGGGCTGCGGAACAGCTACGGCCGCTTCGGGGCCGTTTTACTGCCCTGCGGACGAAAAATTATACATCGACCTTTCGTTTTACGATGAACTGTCGTCGCGCTTCAATGCACCCGGCGATTTTGCCATGGCCTATGTTGTTGCTCATGAAGTCGGCCACCACCTGCAGCACCAGTGGGGGATACTCGACAAAGTGAATAATGCCCGCGGACGGATAAGCGAGGCAGAATACAATAAACTCTCGGTACGTCTGGAGTTACAGGCTGATTTCCTGGCTGGTGTCTGGGCGCACTATGCGCAGAAAACGCTGAAAGTAGTGGAAGACGGAGACATTGAAGAAGCCATGCGGGCGGCCAATGCCATCGGTGACGACCGGCTGCAGAAAGAGTCGCAGGGCTATGTGGTGCCCGATGCGTTTACCCACGGTACGTCAGCTCAGCGGGTTTACTGGTTTAAAAAGGGTTTCCAGACCGGTGACCTGAATCAGGGCGATACCTTCAACAGCCGCGAAGACCGGAATCTGCAATAAACCGGAATAGTTTGTCATCCCGACGGAGGAGGGATCTCTGGGCATTGAACGCTAAGAGATCCCTCCTGCGGTCGGGATGACAAAAAATATCAATTCTGCTGCTGGCGGTAGTGTTCGGCGCGCTGTTGGGCCGGATCATCCATTTTTGTCTCACCGGCCTGTGGTCCCGTCTGAATCTTCGACCAGTCAAAGGGTTTGCCGTATGGATTCATTGCCTTTTGCGGGTCAAAAATACGCTTGTCGGGCAGCACAACCGTATACGGCGTAACGTCCGGCTTGTCGGTAAAAAAGTCCTGAAGCAGCGACGCCGTCTGGTCATACTGGTTGACGTACGGAACGCCCAGCGTGTTATAAATCACCTTCAGAATAGACCCGAAGTTGCCATGCGTGTGGGAGACATATCCCCGCTTCACGTAAGGCCCCGCCATCATCAGCACCGACCGGTGCCCGTCGATATGGTCAACACCCCCCTGCGGATCGTCTTCGGTAATAATCACCAGCATATCTTTCCAATATGGTGTCCGCGACAGGAAATGCAGAATGCGGCCTACTGCCAGATCATTATCGGCCATGTACGAATGCGTAAACGGATAACCAGCATCGGGTCTCGGGCGTGAGCCGTGGTCGTTGGGCACCTGCATGGTGATGAGCTGCGGCATTTTCTCCTTGCCTTTCAGCCACTTTTCCGTAAACTCCTGCTCAAACTGCTCCATGCGGTACTGGTCCGGAATGCTGGTATTATAGCCGGCATAGTTCCGCGACGTATGCCGGAATGCGGCACCCGGCATCGGAAAAACAACGGGCTGGGCCGTACCGAAAGGCAGTGTATTGGCGTCTTCGTGTGCTCCGTTGTATTCATTGGCCTCGCCGAAGTTATAAAAGGAAATCTTTGCCCGTTCGAGGGCTTCCCACAGTCCGCCGGTTTCGTTATAGTCCTCAGGATCAATGGCCCCTGTGGTGCGCGGAAACCGTCGGCCCGGCGCTTTGGAGAAGGCATCGAATGTCGCAGACGTTGACGAATTTGCCTCCACCCACTCATTCGGAATGGTGCCCATCATCCAGTGGTGGCCATGAATGCTGGCGTCTGAGTCGCAGTAGAAGTTGTCGGAAAACGCAAACTGCGTCGCCACCCGCTGGTGATTCGGCATGACCGCCACGCTAAACAGCGAGTCGGCCTGATTTTTACCTTTAATCGTCACATTCACACCATATCGCGCCAGTGTTGAGTCCCCGCGTCCTGTTTTAAGCTGCCCGAGTACTTCGTCATACGTGCGGTTTTCTTTGGTGATGTACACAATGTGTTTAATCGGCGACTGCCGGATTTCAGGCAACGGCGGTAACGGATTTGTTTTGTCGTCGATAACCGGAACCACGTCAAATGTATTTGCCAGAACCTGTTTTGTATAAGCCGCAAGCGCGTCCGGACCCGGTACCGGGATGGCCTGAAACGTACCCAGCTGAATGTCGCCGACATAAGTGCCCTGCGGTGGCCGGACAAAGGATTTACCTCCGTTTGGCCCTGCCCCGTAACCACGGGCCGAGACCACATATACCATTCCGTTATCGGCCGACAGGGCGAGTTTGGTTGGGCCCCAGCCGGTCGGAATCAGCCCCTTTACTTTCTTAGACGGCACATCCACGACCGCTACGGCGTTGAAGGCCAGCAGGGCGACATACAGTGTTTTTTCGTCGTTGCTCAGGGCCAGCCCAAACGGCATCAGGCCTCTGAAGCGGTCGATACGCCGGTCCGCTTTCAGCGGAATTGTCCCGACGATTTTATGTTTTACGTAGTCAATAACCGAAATGTTATCGTTGGTCGCATTCGACACATAGGCGTAGCGCTGCCCGACGGCGATGGAATTGGGACTGCTGCCGCCCACTACCTCGGCTTCTTCAATCATCTCGCCGATCTGAACGCCCGTTTTATGTCTGGCCACTACCTTGTTGGTTTGCAGGTCGATGGTCCAGACGCTCATGGCCTCATCGTCAAGCGGGTCGCCGAGTCCGGGGATTTTCCGGCCTTCGATTTCGACCCCTTCCCGCGATTCTTTGGTATGTACCCCATAGGCCGGAAAGCGGAGCATCATGCTGTCCTTGTTCGTTGGTGTCACACCCGGCACGAGCGGGTACTCATACAGGCCCACGTTCGCCACAAAGGCCAGTTTTTTGTCCGGACTCAGCGACAGGCCAAACGGTTGCCGGCCTACCGGGATAGATGCTGTAACGGTTTTAGTGGCCAGGTCGATGCGGACCATCCGGAAGTTGGCGCGGTCGAGGGCCAGTAATTCGCGGCCGTTCAGGAGCAGGTCAGACGTAAAGCTTTCGCCGAAGCCCTGCCCGTCGAGACTGATGCTGTCGATCGCCGTTTTTCGGTTCACGTCAAACACGATAATCCGGCCTTTATCGCCGTTGCTGAGGTAGGCAAGCCGGCTGTCGGCCGAAAAGGCAACACCCAGAAACGAGCCGCCGCGAACCGGAGAGCTGTTGGCCGGCTGGCCATAGTCAGGCACCCGCGTCGGTTTGAGTGATGGCAGGTCAACCACGGTAACAATACCGTCATGCAGGGTCAGGGCGGTGCGGCCGTCGGGGGCGATGGCCAGACCGAAGGGGTCGTTAGTGATGCGTATAACGTTTCCGGCAGGGGTGACCAGTCGCCCGCTCGGTAAAACGGCGCTGCGCCCGTTGGTGTCGATCTGACAGAACTGCGTGCGCCCCGGCACCTGTAGGGTCTGGTAGGTTTTCTGGGCTATGGCCGGTGTTACGCCGCAAAGTGCCATTGCCCACAGAAATCGTTTCATGCCTGAGTGAGATAGCGTTCGCAGATCTGCAGATAATGCGTAAGTGACGAGTTTTGTGCATCGGTATCCTTCGCCAGTTCGTCCCAGCGGCGCATTTGCAGAATGCCGTGAAAGTGTGGATTATGCTCAAAATCAGTAGCTTCTTCCGGACTCATCGGGCCGCCCTGAAACGTCAGCGTTTGCAGGCTGGCTTCCGAGAGGTCGGCCAGGTAATCAGGATTACGCGCCACCAGATACCGTTTGGCATTCACATGATGCTCGATCAGCTGCGCGGTTTTTTCGGAAAACCCGCGCTCGCGCAGGTAGTCGGCCGCCAGTTTTTCGTGGTCTACGCGGCCGTACCCGTCCATGTGCTCTTCGGCAACATCCGACGGCAGCAAATGACCGATGTCGTGCAGCAGGGCGGCAATGATACATTCATCGTCGAGTTTTGCACGTTCGGCAAGGTGGGCACATTGCAGGGCATGCTGCAATTGGGTAACGTCCTCACCATAGTAGGCTTCCTGCCCGCTACGATCAAAAAGAGCGCTGATATCGGCTATAGTTTGCTGGGTGTTCATGCAGAATAAGATAAAATACAGGCCACTAACTTACGCGAAAATCGGCGGCTAAGGCCATTGGTGGTGTGAAATTTCTGTTAATCCGGTCTTTAACTAAAAAAAGAGGCAACCCCGAAGGAGATGCCTCTTTTTTACTACGGTGCAGCGCCGTTAACCCTGCCAGACCGCCGGATTTTCGCGCCACGCGTTGAGCGAAGCCATGTCTGATTCAGAAATATAATCGAGGGCCGCCGCTTCGGTCAGCAGCGCCGTGTAATCACTCAGGCAAACGAGCTTAACGTCCTTGTTGCTGAAGTTCTGATCGGCAACGGGAAAGCCGTAGGTGAAGATAGCGACCATGCCCAGCACCTCGGCACCGGCCTGACGCAGTACGTCAACCACTTTCAGCGAACTACCGCCGGTCGAAATCAGGTCTTCAACCACAACCACTTTCTGACCAGGTTCAAGCCGGCCTTCGATCTGGTTACCCATGCCGTGTTTTTTCGGTTCCGGCCGGACATAACAATAAGGGAGCGCAAGGGCATCGGCAACCAGTACCCCCTGCGGGATACCGGCGGTGGCAACCCCGGCAATGATATCAGCCTCCGGGAACTGCTCCTGAACAGCCTGTGCCAGTGCGTGCTTGATCAGCGTGCGGGCGGGCGGGTAAGACAGGGTAATACGGTTATCGCAGTAAATCGGCGACTTCCAGCCCGAACTCCAGGTAAACGGTTCCTGCGGCCGTAACCGGACCGCCTTCACGTCGAGAAGCGCGCGGGCAACTTCACTTTTTATTGAATCCATACTCATCACTACTAGCTTATTCGTCAGAGAGTTTCTTGACCAGCATTTTGTCGATCCGGCTCTTGTCCATGTCCACAATTTCGAACTGGTAATTATGCCAGGTAAAGGTCTCGCCGGTCTGCGGAATATCCTTCAGGATATGCAGCGCAAAGCCGCCGAGGGTATCAAAGCCGGTCAGTTCGCGGCGGCTCTGGGCCGACAGCGTGATGTCGAAGTGCTCCACAAATTCGTCGAACGGCAACTGGGCATCAATCAGGAAACTACCGTCTTCGCGCTCCCGGATTTCGTAATTGAACTCGCTGGTTTCCGAAATATCGCCCACCAGCGCGTCCAGAATATCATTCAGAGTCACAATACCCAGAACGCCGCCGTATTCATCGACAATAATACCCACGTATTGCCGGCGTTCGCGGAACCGTTCCAGCACCTGATAGGCACGGTTATTTTCCGGGATATACAGCACTTCGCGTTTGATCGAGTCCAGGCGCAGAATTTCCGTGGAAAGATCTTTACCAAGCAAATCCTTCGAATACACCAGTCCGACCACTTCATCCACACCGCCGTTACAGAGCGGATAGGTCGAATGTTTATACTGAATAACCTTCTCAATGTTTTCTTCGGCCGATTCTTCCAGATCCAGGTATACAATCTCCTGCCGGTTGGTCATCAGTGACGTAATGCGCCGGTCGCCCAGCTGGAAAACATTCTGTACAATTTCCTGTTCAATTTCCTCGATGGCACCACCGGTGGTTCCTTCCTGAATCAGGCTTTTGATTTCTTCTTCCGTTACGGCGCTTTCGTTCGGCTTAATCTGGAGCAGTTTGATGAGCAAGTCGCTCGACACACTGAGAAGGCTGATAAACGGCGACGTAATTTTTGACAACAGAATCATTGGTGCCGCCATGGTTTTGGCAATGCCTTCCGGATTCGAGAGACCGATTCGTTTCGGTACGAGCTCGCCGAGCACCAGTGAGGTATACGTCAGCATAAGCAGCACCAGAACAACGGCAACGGAGCGGGAGTATGGCTGGAGAATATCAATCTGCGCGATGAAGTTCTGGACATCGGTGGTGAGCTGGTCACCACTGAAAATACCTAACAGGATACCGATCAGGGTAATACCAATCTGAACGGTAGATAAAAAGCGGTTTGGTGCGTTAGCCAGATCAAGCGCCACCTGTGCGCGCCGATCGCCGTTTTTGGCAGCGGATTCAAGTTTTGACCGACGGGAGGATACAAGGGCGATTTCGGACATGGAGAAGACGCCGTTGAGTATCGTAAGTAAGAGTATTATGAGTATTTCCACAAAGGGAGAGAATTGACCTGACGCAAAAATAGCATAAGTTCTAACTATGCAACAATGTTGGTTTTGCTAAATTTGCCCAAAAACTAGTTTTCAGCCGCCTGTTTAGCCTTTTGTAAAGATAAGTTTGTTGTTTAGCAGGCTATCCTTGCATTTGAAAACAAACCAGGCTGTAATCATCCCCTACATGATTGTCTTTATTGACGACCGGCCCATCCGAATTATTGGGCGTAATGCAACTGACCGGCTCGAAAGCCACGATTATTTTGATAAGGTAATCGACGCCAGGCTCGGTGTTCTGAAAGAGAGCGCCTTACATGGTCACTTGCTTCTGCTGAATGCTACGCCGGCCACGGCCGAGAAGCTGAATAGTTTACTCCAGAGCAGTGATGCCTCACACCTGTTGTCGGTAACGCTTGTCTGTCTTGATAAAGAGGCGGTTGAAGACCGCTTCAAGACGCTGTACAAGGTGGTAAAGGCCGCAGGAGGCGTGGTGTTTAAAGGCAATAAAATGCTCCTCATGTTCCGCCGCGGCGTGTGGGACCTGCCAAAGGGTAAACTCGACGACGGTGAATCGTCGCAGGAGGGAGCCATGCGGGAAGTCGAGGAAGAAACCGGCGTCCGGGTCGATATTGAGGAAAAAATCTGTACCACGTGGCATACCTATACGCTGAATGGTAACCGGATTCTGAAACGGACCAAGTGGTACCGGATGGTCTGCATCGACGACCGGAAGATGGCCCCGCAGGAAGATGAAGATATTGAAAAACTGGCCTGGATGGATACCAAACAAACGCAGATGGCGCTGACCAACTCGTTCAGCTCCATCCGGTACGTGATTGAGTCATTGGTAAAATAAGCGGTGGAAACACCGCTTATTTTTTTGGATCAATATTGTACGGCAGAAAATTGTCGATGTTTTTGTGGTACCGGTGCAGATCACGGATGATGCTCGAACTGATCGGTGCCAGATGAGGGGAGGTAATCAGAAAAACCGTCTCCACGTCTTCATAGACATACCGGTTTACCTGCGAAATGCCGTTTTCGTATTCGAAATCCGTGGTATTGCGTAAACCGCGCAATAAAAAACGGGCGCCCAGCTCGCGGGCAACATTAGCCGTCAGGTCATCATACGATACCACCCTGACCGCCGGGTACTCCCTGAACGTTTCTTCAATCAGTTGCTGCATGAGCTCCAGCCCGAAATAGCGTTGCTTATTCGCATTACGGCCAATACCGATAACGACTTCGTCGAACAGATTCAGGCCGCGCAGAACGATGTCTTCGTGCCCTTTGGTGAACGGGTCGAAAGAGCCCGGGAAAAGTGCGATTCGCTTCATTGACTCACATGAATGTGTCGGCGAATTAGCGAAGAAAATAACTACAAACCTACAAGAGGGAGTAAAGAGTGAAAGAGTGATTGAGTGAAAGAGCGATAGTGATTGTGTGAAAAAAGAATAATTCAATTTGCTTTTGTGGGTACTCAGGTGCTTAGTCGCTGAGGAGGCAGAGGCCGTAGAGGCTCAGGTAGCGGTGGTCGGGCAGCTCATCAAAATCGGGGGCGAGCCGGAGCGGGGCAGGCGACTGCCCGAAGCGAAGGTTCGGAAAAAACGCGGCTAACCGTGAATACGTCTCCGAAAAGGGGGTTATTTCCCCGAATAGAACGGCAGTCAGCACATCGGGCGTAAGCTGAAGCTCGGCAATCAGGTAAAGCAGGTAATACACAAGGTCGTCCGGATTTTTGTACCCGAAACGGTTGCTGTATTTCAGCGAACCACTCTGACGGACAACGGCCGTAACAAACTCGTTCTCAAAATAAAGCGTCAGCACGGGCCGTAAACCCGTTTTGCCGCCATCTGAATACCGGGAGGACTCAAGGATGGTACTGGTCTGGTGCACAAATGACAGCTGCTGCAGCGGATACTGCGCCGAAAAAAAGTCGCTCAGCTGGTGGTCCATGTTGAAGACCACATAACATTGGTCATGAGCGTGGAGGTAGGCGGCCGGAAACTCGTGCGGCATCAGTTCACTGCCACGCATGAACGCCAGATAACTGCCCGCGTATTCTTTCCGGAAAAGCGCTTTGGGAATCAGCGTAAACGAAGGCGAATTGACCGATACCAGCACCTGCCGCCATGAACCGTGCGACAATACCTGATGCTGCTCAAAGATAGTTGGCAGTATGTCGTGGGGCGGGCGCTCATTCAGGAGCGACGGAAACATAAATTCTTCCAGCCAGACACACAGGCCTTCATGATCCAGCATCGCAAACCGGAACCGGTCTTTGGCTACTTCGAGGCATAGGGTCGCCTGTTCGGCCTGAATCGGATCAAAAGATTCCTGACGAATGGCAACGGTTGGTGAAGTAGACACAGTAGCGATCAAAATAATTCAGGCAAACATAATACCGGCAGTCCGGCTAAGACCGGACTGCCGGCAGTGGATCAGTGTAAATATCCCCTCAGGCGGAAGACATCATCCAGCGATTCACACCGCTGAAAAAGCGTATGTACTTCTTCGGGCGGGTAGGCCTTGATCTCTTCGAAGTGCATCATCTGCACATCTTCGATAATCTGCTCATCGGCACCCATTTCCGGATCAAATCCTTGATGAATGCTGCCGCCCAGGTTTTTAACGTCAAAAAATAACTCAAGCGCATGCAGCGGCGGTTGCATAAACTCGTTGACAAACAACAAGTCGCCAACGGCAATATTGAGGCCGGTTTCTTCCACAAATTCACGGACCAGAGCCTCATGCGCTGCCTCTCCGAACTGCGGGCCTCCCCCGGGAGGGCACCAGAACGTATCGGTCGGGCCAATGCCACGATGGCGAACCATTAACAGACGATCTCCTTCGCGATAGAGGCCGCATACGCGAAGACGGAGCCGGTTGCCATATAATTTCAAAACCTCTTGCCGGGGTTTATCGAGTATTTCAGTCAAAATGATTCCGGTGGTTAAAAAAGAGAAAAACAAATATAGTTACGAATTATGAATTCCGTAGAGTTCACTACTGCATAATCCGTAACCTGCTTTCCTTCTTTTAATACATACTACCGGTTATATAACTCTCAAGGGAATTAATTCGTGCCTTCTGGTCATTAATAATCGTCGAAACCACGTCATTGATGGAGATGATGCCGATCAGCGTGCCTTCGTCAACGACCGGCAGGTGGCGGATGTGCTTGTCGGCCATGATCCGCATCGCGTCTTCGAGTTTGTCGGTCGACGTGACGGTAATCAGTTTGCTGGTCATCACCTCATGAATGTGCGTTTCTTTAGAGGCCCGGCCCATCAGAATCCCTTTGCGGGCATAATCCCGTTCGGAGAAAATCCCCGTCAGATTACCATCGGCCATGACCAGTACGGCACCAATGTTTTTCTCGGCCATAAGCTCCAGGGCATGATAAACCGATTCGTCAGGACTAACCGAGTAAATTGTGTTGATTGGCTTGCGCTGTAAGATTTGTTTTATATTCATGGCTCAGAGGGGTTTAGATAGGTTTTCAATTTACTCATATGAGAAAACATATCCAAGCATATCGGGTCCGAAATTGGATCAATTCGATAGAATTCTGCACTAAGTTGATGATTCTTCCGGATTGATATAGTTCATACCCGTCAGTCCGGACCAACTACCGGCTACATCATCACGGCTTGCCCCGTTGGTGGTAGTGCAACTCACGGCCGCACGTTAGCCGGTCGCAGACCGGCGTACTGTTCTAAGAAAATCAGTAGCAATTAATAGCTTCTGCATAGTCGGGATTACCGGTTAGCCGTAGTGATTTAGCTCTGAATGCTGTTGCGTGGGATGAAAACTTGTAAATTAGTTGATTAGATGCCGGTCAGAGATTGGCTGACGTAGAAGCGTTGATCTGAAACCATTCGTTAAATTATGAAAAACATAGAAACAGCTATTTACGCTACAATTTATTGTAACGATTTAAATGAAGTTGAGAGAAGTCTGAAGCGTATATTATTTGAGAGAAATTTCAAAAGAATCGAGCAAGATTCGGTTTTATTATATGAAGACAACCTGGCCTCATTGTCAATAGAATACAATAATGAATCATTTTACTTATCAGGCAGTTACAATGATAATTTACAAAACAGTAAACCTTTTATTCAGTTAATAGCTAACCAACTAAAAGTGGCAGGAATTCATTTTTCTCTGGATTATCAAGAAGAGAATGAGAATTGTGAACCTACTACTCCTGAATATAATATTTCAAATAAAGCTTAAAGGCTTCTGTACCCCCGTTATCACTCACGGAACGCGAGCGATAACGGAGTAGCATAGAGACTCACCTAAAATTTCTTGACTATGATCCTGAGATTACTTGTATTAGTTGTATCAGCTATTTTATAAGTAAATCCGTATGAATCAGAAATCAGTGGTGTGGCTTTTATAATCTTGTAGCCGTAAATAGCATGTTCATATAACCAGTATATTTTAATTCTTGATTTAAAGAGCAGACTAACTCAAA
>NZ_CAMFHL010000064.1 GCF_945952095.1 uncultured Arsenicibacter sp.
AGATTGCCTCTTGTCTCGTGGGCTCGGAGATGTGTATAAGAGACAGATATAGGCGGGTTCTTTGGAAATATCGAGTGTTTCGGGCACGGATGCCTGCATGCGGTAGGCCATCTCATACTGCGCCATCCGGTTGTTGATCTCCGGATCGAGGACGTGCTTTGCCTGCTCCTGATGCAGTTTCGTCAGGTAGTCGAGCATGCGGCGGCGGCTGGTCCGGTCAACGCCCGGCGGGTTGTTGAGGTAAAACACCGGATCGGGTCCCGACCGGAAAACTACCCCCTGATGCACCGACGGCAGGAAGCCGTTGCTCCAGAGCTTGGCATAAAGCGGCTGGTCACCATCGCGGCCTTTGGACAGCAGCACCACAAAGGACGGCAGGTTCTGGTTGTCTGACCCGAGTCCGTAGCTGATCCACGACCCGAAGCTCGGCCGGCCGCCCTGCTGCGAGCCCGTCTGGATAAACGTAACGGCAGGGTCATGGTTAATGGCTTCGGTGTGCATGGTCCGGATAAATGTCAGGTCATTGGCCACCGTCGATGTATACGGCAGCAGTTCACTGATCCACATGCGGCCGGGGCCATGCTGCGCAAATTTGAATTTTGACGCTGCCAGCGGAAAACGGCTCTGGCCCGCTGACATACCGGTCAGCCGCTGGCCTTTGCGTACCGATTCGGGCAGGTCCTGTCCCCACATTTTTTCGAGACGCGGCTTGTAGTCGAACAACTCCAGCTGCGAGGGGGCACCGCTCTGAAACAGGTAGATAACCCGTTTTACCTTCGGCGGGAAGTGGGGCTTGCCTAACGCGGGGCCTTCGGATGCCGACGCGGAAACCGGATTCAGCAGCGACGCGAGCGCCAGTGTACCGATGCCCGCACTCGTCTGGCCGAGGAACGTCCGGCGGCTCATCATGTCGTGTAATTGATCCTGAATGTCAGACATGATCTTATCGTTTAATGATTGCTTCGTCGAAATTCATAACAGTGCTGGCGACAATGGTCAGCGCAGCCAGGTCCGCTGGCGGAAGCTGGCGGTCAACCGGATGGCGGCCAACGGTCAGCAGGTCTGAGGTCCGCTTCGGATTAGCGCGGAAATCGCGCAGTTCTTCGGCGTAAAGTTGCTGCATCAGCGTGACCTCCGCCGGACGGGCGGGACGGCTGATGATGGCTTTGAACAGGTACGAGACCGCCGCGTCTGAAGGCTGACCGCCCGTTGCCGGATACGTTTTCAGCGTCTGCTGGGCCAGGGCACGGGCGGCTTCCACAAACTGTGGGTCGTTCAGCGTCACCAGTGCCTGTAACGGCGTGGACGTTTTCTGCCGGCGGACGGTGCAGGTATGCCGCTCGGCCGCGTCGAAATTGAGCATCATCGGTGGCGGCGACGACCGTTTCCAGATCGTATATAAAGACCGCCGGTATAGACTGTCGCCCTGACTTTCAATGTATTTAACGGCGTTCCGTGTGGCCAGTGCTTCCCAGATACCCGCCGGCTGGTAGGGCCGGACGCTGGGTCCGCCAACGTGCCGGCTGAGCAGCCCGCCCGCGACCAGCGCATTATCCCGGACCTGTTCGGCCGACATCCGGTAGCTTGCCCCGCGCGTCAGGAACGTATTGTCGTAATCTTTTTCCCGAATGTTTTCCGGTACCGATGAAGACTGGCGATAGGTGGCCGACATCACGATTTTCTTATGCAGCGCTTTCACGTTCCAGCCGCTTTCACGGAAGCTGACGGCCAGGTAATCCAGCAGTTCCAGGTGCGACGGCAGGTTGCCCTGATTGCCGAAATCATCGCTGGTTTTCACCAGACCCTGCCCGAAATACTGTTGCCAGATGCGGTTAACAATCACACGGCTGAACAGGGGATTTTCTTTGTCGAGGAGCCATTGGGCCAGCCCGAGGCGGTTTTTCGGGGCATCGCCGGAAAATTTAAGCAGTTGTTCGGGCGTGTTGGGCTGGACCTCATCGCCGGGCGCGTCGTAGGCCCCGCGCTTCAGAATAAACGTCTGCCGCGGAAACTTGCGCTCCGTCATGGTCATCACCTGATCCGCATTGGTAAAAATCATCATTGACTCGCCGCGCAGCTTCATCGCGTCGTCATAGACCTTCTTGTATCCGGCATCAACGGTCGAAACGTAAAAATTGTACAGGCCGGCGCGTTGTTCGGCCGTCCGGTCGTCGGCCGGTGTCCGCAGCGCTTCCAGCAGCGCATCCGGCTGCCCGGCGAGGCGCGGCATTTCAATCGGGCTCAGGGCGCGGTCAAATAGTTTGAGCTCATCGACAGCCACGTCCTTCAGGTAATAGTCGTGCATACGGCCGACGTAGAACGAGTGTTGTGCCCAGTGCGTTTTATTCTTGCCGTAAATAATGCTGTGGTGCAGGTTATCCGTGATTACCTGTGTCTGCATGGGCTTGCCGTTGAGGTAGAGATTTACCCCCTTCGTATGGCCGAAACCATCGTAGGTCATCGCAATCTGGAACCACTGATTGACGGGTACTTTTTCAACGCTTTCAATATCAAGGGCGTTGTTTGGCCAGACATGGCTCAGCATGACCTTAATGCGGCCGTCTTTCAGGAGATCAACCTCATAGCCGCGCTGCCCGTCCATTGGTCCGGCGGTCCGGCCCATAAGCGTGCCCTCCAGCCCCGGCTTCGACAGATTGAACCAGGCACTGAGTGTAAACGGCTGGTTTTGTTCAAAAACGGCAAACTCATACGGTAACTGAATCTGACTGTCGCCGAACAGATACCGGGCTTTGCCGAAGCGCCCCGGCACCGATTTCGGAAACCGCTCCATATCACCGCTCATCCGCGCCGGAATGGTATCGTTGACCGTATTTTTAAACGCATTACGCGGGTCTTTTTCCAGTTCGGCCCACGATTTACGTTTAGGCTTTTCCGGTTCTTTCGGCGGTTCCGGCTTCAGTTTACCGGCGGCCCGCAGCGCTTCTTCCTGTTTCTTTTTCTCCTGTTCCTGCTTTTTCCGGATCTCCTCCTGCTTTGCAAATTCCTTGAAGTTGACACGGTCAGCCTCATCGAAGGTGTAATGCGCAATCAGACCGAGTTTGTCGGTCGGGGCTGGTTTCTGTTCGGCTTTGGCCAGCCACTGCCCGAACCGCTGCTGGTATTCGGGGCGGTTGGTGTTGAGTTGCTGCTCAACCGGCCGGAGTTGTTTCTGGATGTATTTTACCTTCGCTTCCGCATCTTTCGACAGGAGCGTGATGGTCGGCGCGGCTTCCCCGTTATACGGAATCTGGCCACGGTCATTGTTGCTGTTGAAGAAGGCATACAGCGAATAATAATCCTTCTGGCTGATCGGGTCATACTTGTGGTCGTGACAGCGGGCGCATTCAACGGTCAGGCCCAGAAACGCCTTGCCGAAGGTGTTGGTCCGGTCGGCCACGTATTCCACCCGGTATTCTTCATCCACAATACCACCTTCCTGACTTTGCTGGTGGTTCCGGTTGAAGGCCGTGGCAATCAGCATGTCGCGGGTCGGGCGCGGGTGTTCGGGGGTCGGCAACATATCGCCTGCCAGCTGCCAGGTCACAAATTTGTCGTATGACAGATTCTGGTTAAAGGCCCGGATGACCCAGTCGCGGTACGGCCAGGAGGTCCGTAATCCGTCATCCTGATAGCCGTGGGTGTCGGCATAGCGGGCCACATCGAGCCAGTCACTGGCTTGTCGTTCGCCGAAGTGCGGGCTGGCCAGCAGCCGGTCAACAGCCTTTTCGTAGGCGTCCGCTGATTTGTCGGCCAGGAAGGTCTCAACATCAGCGGCGGTCGGGGGCAGGCCGGTCAGGTCGAGACTGACCCGCCGGAGCAAGGTCGCCCGATCCGCTTCGGGGGCTGGTTTCAGGCCTTTTTCTTCGTGTTTCTGCGCCACAAACCGGTCGATGTCATTGCGGACCCACGCCTTGTTTTTAACGACGGGTATGTCCGCCATGGTCGGAGCGACCAGCGACCAGTGGGGCTTGTATTCGGCACCCTGCTCAATCCAGCGCACAAGCAGGGCTTTTTCTTCCGTGCTCAGCGACAGGTGCGATTCCGGCGTCGGCATCATCATCTCCGGATCGGTACTCATGATGCGGTGGTAAAGCTCGCTGCCGTCAACATCTCCGGGAACGATGGCGCGGTTGCCGCTTTCCAGTTTGTCGTAGGCATTATCGGCAATGTCGAGCCGCAGACCAGCCTTCTGTTTGTTCTTATCCGGTCCGTGGCAGGCAAAGCACCGGTCCGACAAAATCGGCTTGATATGCAGGTTGTAATCGACGGTTTTGGGCAGCGTATTATCCAGCGCGAGTAGTTCGGCGGGCTTTTCAGTGTGCCGGTTACAGGCCGTAAACCAGACCGCTGAGGCCAGCAGACCGGCCGCAGAAAAAAGGCTTAGATAACGGACTCGTATGTCGGACCAGTAATGCATACGATGGGTTGTTGAGTTACAAGGTGACTATAACAAAAATACACCGATCTTACCATAAAGTGTTAGTAAAAGGCAATTTTGTGCAGGAATTAGTCAAGTTCGGATGATATACCGGAACAGGTGGCTCCGTTCCGGAAATTATGTACAGGTTCGTGCTTTAAGATAGCGTATATTTCCGGCATTTCCGGTTGTCTGCTGCCCTATGCCCCGTATCATCGACCTTTCGAAGCCCATTCAGTTTAATGCACAGGACCCGTGGTTTATGCGGGTGAAGATTAAACACAAGGCACACCGCAGCGCGCGCTGGCTGATCCGTTTTCTGGGCCTGCCGTTCCGGTTATTTCCGCCGGGCTTTTCGGGCTGGGCCGACGATACAATCAGCCACATGGGCGTACATGCCACCACGCACATTGACGCGCCCTGGCATTATTTCCCGACGGTAGCAGGGCAGCCCGCCAAAACCATTGATCAGGTGCCGCTGGAATGGTGCTACGGCGATGGCCTGAAGCTCGATATGACCCACAAGGCCGATTTTGACCCCATTACGGTCGATGACCTGAAAGCTGAGCTGGCCCGCACAAAAGCGGTGCTGACGCCGGGTATGATTGTGCTGATTCAGACCGGCCGCGACCGGTTCAACGGTACGAAAACTTTTGCGGAGGTGGGTACAGGTATGAGTAAAGAAGCCACCGAATGGCTGATCGATCAGGGTATTAAGGTCATGGGCATTGATCAGTGGGGGTGGGACCTGCCGCTGCGCTACATGATCGGGCAGGCCAAAAAGACCAATAATCCGGAGTTGTTCTGGGAAGGACATCTGGTCGGGCGCGAAAAGGAATACTGCCACATCGAACAACTGGTGAACCTGGGTGCATTACCGGTCTCGGGTTTCAAAGTCTGTGTATTTCCGTTGAAAATCGTTGGCGCGTCGGCGGCTCCCGCCCGCGTTGTAGCCATTCTGGAGGATTGATGCCATAGCACTCCTTCCACAAAAAACACGATTAAAGTCACAGGGAAGCGCTGAATAACGGAACATTATTCGGTTTTTGCTATATTCGGCAGTTAACAAACTACCGCATGAAAACACGATACCCGACCCGCTTTACTGCATTCCTGACGAGTTGCTTTTTCCTGTTTACCCTTTCCGTTTCTGCTCAGACCATTGCGACCTTCACGGCCGGCATGGATAAAAAAGATGGCTTCATGCCGTTTTACTGGGACGCTAAAAAAGGAAAGGTTTACCTCGAAATCGGCCAGTTCGATACGGAATTCCTGTATTTCCCGTCGCTGGCACAGGGCGTTGGCTCCAATGATATCGGCCTGGACCGTGGCCGGCTGGGCGATGAACACGTCGTTAAGTTCCAGCGTACCGGCCCGAAAGTCCTGCTGACCGAAGGCAATTCGCGCTACCGGGCCATCACCAGTGACCCGCTCGAACGCCGCGCCGTGGAAGAGTCATTCGCCAAATCGGTTCACTGGGGCTTCGATGTGGTCGCCGAAGAGGGTGGCCGTGTCCTGGTCGACCTGACGCCGTTCCTGATGCAGGACGCGGTCGGCGTTACCCAGGCCATTACCCAGACTCGTCAGGGCAGCTTCCGGATGGACCAAAGCCGGAGCGTAATGTACCTGCCGAACACCAGAAATTTCCCGCAAAACACCGAATTTGAGGTTACCACGACCTTCACCGGCGACAATCCGGGGCAGTACCTGCGCTCGGTCGTGCCGACGGCAACGATGGTGACCGTCAACCAGCACCACTCATTTGTGCAGCTGCCGGATAACAAATATGAAGTACGGGAATTCGATCCGCGTATCGGTTATAGCGGCATTGAGTATTTCGACTATGCAACGCCGGTTGGTCAGCCGATCATGAAACGCTACATTTCGCGCCACCGGCTGGAGAAAAAAGACCCGAAAGCCGCCATCAGCGATCCGGTAAAACCGATTGTTTATTACCTCGATCCGGGCACGCCGGAGCCGATCCGGACAGCGCTGCTCGAAGGAACGGCGTGGTGGAATCAGGCATTTGAGGCTGCCGGTTACCGGAATGCGTTCCAGGTAAAACTGTTGCCGGCCGATGCCGACCCGATGGATATCCGGTACAACCTCGTTCAGTGGGTGCACCGCTCAACGCGGGGCTGGTCATACGGGGCCAGTGTGATTGATCCCCGCACCGGCGAAATCCTGAAAGGCAAGGTAACGCTGGGTTCGCTGCGGGTTCGGCAGGATTACCTCATTGCACAGGGACTTGTGGGTAAATTCGAAGGCGAAACGCCGCCGGCCGACTTCAACGACAATTCCGAGATGATGAAAATGTCGCTGAACCGCTTGCGTCAGCTGGCCGCCCATGAGGTTGGTCACACGCTCGGTTTGCCGCATAATTACGTGGCCAGTACACAGTCGCGGGCGTCAGTAATGGACTACCCGCACATGGTCGCTAAGCTCAAAGGCGCAACCGTTGACCTGTCGGATGCCTATGCGCTCGGCATCGGCGACTATGATAAGTGGAGCATTATCTACGGCTATCAGGACTTTCCGGACGGAGCCGACGAGAAAAAAGAACTGGCAAAGGTGGTTGAACAGATGCACGCCAAAGGCCTGACGTTCCTGACGGATCAGGATGCGCGGCCGGAAGGCAGTGTACACCCGAAAACGCACCTGTGGGACAACGGTGCCGATGCGACCGACGAACTGAAACGCGTGTCGGAGCTCCGTAAGGTGGTGCTGAGCAACTTCAACGAAAAGAAAATTCCGGTTGGTACCCCGCTTGCGACGCTCGAAGAGGTGTTTGTGCCGATGTATATGTTTCACCGTTTCCAGACCGAAGCCACGGCGAAGGTGCTGGGCGGCATGAACTACACCAATGCGCTGCGGGGCGATGGCCAGCCGGTGCTGTCATTTGTGTCGGCCGACGATCAGACAAAGGCGCTGAATGCCCTGCTGTCAACCTTGACACCGCAGTTTCTGGCGGTTCCGGATGCGGTGTTGAAGCAGATTCCGCCACGGGCGTTCCGGTATAATCCAAATCAGCGCGAAGTATTCAAACGCCATACGGGTCTTTCGTTTGACCCGCTGGGCCCGCCGGAAGCCGCTGCGGGGATGACCATCCGCCTGATGCTGAACCCTGACCGGGCAGCCCGCCTGGCGCGTCAGCCGGCCTTTGATGCAAAACTGCCGGGCCTGGATAAGGTGATCAGTGCGCTGGTGACGGCAACGTTCGGCGATGCAAAGACCTTTGCCGCCCAGAAGCAGGATAAGACGTATACGGGTGATATCCGCCGGATGGTGCAGCAGAAAGTAGTTGAACACCTGATTCAGCTGGCGGTCAACAAGGAAAATGATGTACCGGCCCGCGCCGCCGCCCACGAAGCGTTAATGCAGATTAAACTGACGTATCCGCAGAGCTTCATGGGCTGGATTATCCGCCAGTACGAAGAAAATCCGGACAGCGTACCGCTCACGCCAACCCTGACCCCACCGGACGGTCAGCCGATTGATCCTGGTCAGGAGTGGCTCCAGCCAGACTGTGAGTGGGTAAAATAGCCTGCTCTGTCCGGCTTCCAGACGACCTGTTTATGAAAAGGAGTTGGTATAAACACCAGCTCCTTTTCTTTTATGAGCATTTATCGGTTATGAAAAAGCTTCTGTTCACTTCGTTCGTACTTAGCCATTGCCTTTGCTTTGCCCAGACACCGGCTGAGCCGAAAGGACCTGAAACCGCTTCGGCCCGGCCTTACGCCGATGACAAATCAGAGTTGAAATATAATCTCAATCAAACGGGCTCGCATTTTTTTAAGGCCACGTTCCTCAATCAGACCTGGCTGCGGCTGAATCAGAGCAATCCGGGAACGACGGTTGTCAGTACGCCCAAAGACAATACGTTCGACATCGGCCTGCGCCGGACGCGTATCCAGCTGTTCGGGCAGCTGAACGACCGGGTATTTATGTACTTCCAGTTCGGCATGAACAACTTTAACTATCAGAATGGTTTTCCGTCGTTTAACACGGCAGGCACTCCGTCGAACCGGAAAATTCAGGCGTTTTTCCACGATGCGGTAGGGGAGTACCTGGTCTTTAAACATAAGGATTACCTGAAAATCGGGGCTGGTCTGACGGTGGTTAACGGCCTGTCGCGGTTTAGCCAGCCGAGCGTGACGACAATTATGACCATGGATGTGCCGGTCTTTGCGCAGGCTACCGTCGACCAGACCGATGAGTTCTCGCGGAAACTGAGCCTCTACGCCCGTGGTCAGGTTGGCCGCGTCGACTACCGGTTTGCCATCAGCGATCCCTTCCCGATTCAGACCAACGGGGCTGCCCCGCCGGCCTTGTCGCCGTATTCAACCTTCGCCCTGAAAGGACACACAAAGCAGTTTCAGGGACTGCTGCTCTATCAGTTTTTCGACAAAGAAAGCCATCAGACCCCGGGCTACATGACCGGTACTTATCTGGGTAAAAAGAAGGTTTTTAACCTCGAAGGCGGGTTTATCACCCAGCAAAACGCGATGTGGCACCGTGAAGGTACTACTGATACTACCTACACAAACCTAAACCTGTGGTCGCTGGCAACGTTTCTGGACATGCCCCTCGACAAGGCGAAAGGCACCGCTATCAGCGCCTATGCCGGTTATTTTAACATGAACTACGGCCCGAACTATCTGCGCTACAACGGCATCATGAACCCGGCGACCGGCTCGTCGGTGGCGCTGCCGGGTGTTTCCGGTATTCAGGGCAATGCCTTTCCGATGTTCGGTACCGGCAAGGTGGTGTATGCGCAGGTGGGCTATCTGCTGCGGCAGGACCTGTTCGGGGCGGGTAACGGTACGCTTATGCCTTATGCGCAGGCTCAGCTCGGTTCCTATGAACGGCTGACCAAAACCTCCGGCGTCTGGAATCTCGGCGTGAACTACCTCATCCGCGGCCACAACAGCAAACTATCCCTCGATTACCAGAACCGGCCGGTCTATCAGGCCGAAGGTGCCAAACTTGCGCCCACCGCCCGCCGCAGCCAGCTGGTGCTGCAATATCAGGTGTTTATCTGATTAGGCTAACGAAGGCTGGTCTGGTGGTGGCACGACTGAGAGTCGTGCCACCACTTTTTTATTGCCTGAACTCTTCTCATTTTTACACCCTGAATCATTAAAAGCACTGTTTTGGCGCATCCTGAAATTGTTGTGATTATCCCCGCCTTCAACGAAGAGCGGTCGATTGGTAAGGTAGTGCGCGAAATTCCGGCCGCGTGGGTGCAGGAAGTGATCGTCGTTAACAACAATTCCCGCGATCAGACGGCGGCAGTAGCGGCAAGTGCGGGGGCAACCGTGCTGGACGAACCGGTGCAGGGCTATGGCCGCGCCTGCCTGCGGGGGATTGCCTACGCTCAGAATCGTGAACCAAAACCGGATATTGTCGTTTTTCTGGATGCCGACTATTCCGATTACCCGGAAGAACTGCCGCGGGTGATCGACCCGATTCTGACCGGCCAGGCCGATATGGTCATCGGGTCGCGGAAACTGGGCAACCGGCAGCGCGGGTCCATGACACCCCAGCAGGTGTTTGGCAACTGGCTGGCAACGACCTTGCTGCGATGGATTTACGACGTGCATTATACCGACCTCGGGCCATTCCGGGCGATCCGGTTCAGCAGCCTGATAGCTCTGGGCATGCAGGACCAGAATTACGGCTGGACGGTAGAAATGCAGGTGAAAGCCGCTAAAAAAGGCCTGAAAACCACCGAGGTACCGGTCAGCTACCGGGTGCGTATCGGGGTATCCAAGGTTTCCGGAACGGTAAAGGGAACCGTTATGGCCGGGTATAAAATTCTGACAACGATTTTCAAATACTGGTAGGCTGCCGGTAGGCGAGTGTAGACCAGACCCATGGAAGTTATTATACTGATACTGTACGGAGTAGCCCTACTGCTGCTCTTTGTTTACAACCTCGGGCAGCTGAGTCTGATTACGATTTACCTGCGGTCGAAGCAGAAGCGCAGGGCCAATATCCGTGCTGCCGATACCATTCCGTGGGAGCAGCTGCCACCCGTTACGGTACAGTTGCCAGTATATAACGAACTGTACGTGGCTGAGCGGCTGATTGATTCGGTCGTCAAACTCCGCTATCCGGCCGAAAAGCTGGAGATTCAGGTCCTCGACGATTCGACCGACGATACCGTTGACATCATTGCCCGTAAGGTAGCCTATTACCGGCAGCAAGGCATACCGGTTACGCACGTGCGGCGGCCGGAGCGGAAAGGCTTCAAAGCCGGTGCCCTGGCCTATGGGTTGCAGGAGGCCCGCGGTGAGTTTATCGCCATCTTTGACGCCGACTTTGTGCCTGATCCCGATTTTCTGCTCAAAACCATCCCGAACTTCAGCGACCCGAACGTCGGCATTGTGCAGACGCGCTGGGAACACCTCAACGAAGATTATTCGCTGATGACGCAGTTACAGGCTTTTGGCCTGAATGCCCATTTTACCATCGAACAAAGCGGCCGGTACGCTGGTGGGTACTTTGCCAACTTCAACGGCACCGGCGGAGTCTGGCGGCGGGCGGCCATCGACGATGCAGGTGGCTGGCAAAGCGATACGCTGACCGAAGACCTCGATCTGAGCTACCGGGCACAGCTGCGCGGCTGGACATTCAGTTACCGGGAAGACATCGGCTCGCCGGCCGAACTGCCCGTGGCCATGAACGCCATCAAATCGCAGCAGTACCGCTGGATGAAAGGAGCCGCCGAATGCGCACGCAAGAATTTCGGCAAGGTGCTGTTTGCGCGGCATACCTCGCTGGCAGTCAAGATGCATGCCTTTCTGCACCTGTTCAGCAGTGCCACTTTTATTCTGGTACTGGTACTGGGCGTCCTGAGTGTGCCGCTGCTGTACATCCGCTCCAACCATCCGGACTGGGAAGTTGTCTTTTATGTCATCAATTTTTTCCAGTTTAATCTCTTCATCCTGATTACATTCTACGGCCTGCCTTACTTTGTGCTGTCGCGCAAAAACAAGGTATTGGTCTTCTGGTATTTTCCGATGTATTCGTCACTGATGATGGGCCTGTCGCTCCATAACACCATTGCGGTAGTGGAGGGGTATATCGGCCGGAAAACGCCCTTTGTCCGCACGCCTAAATTCAACGTTAACAAGACCGGCGAGCGCTGGAACGGCAATAAATACCTGGGTAAAGGCCTGTCATGGCTGACGTTTGCGGAAGGGCTGCTGGCCGTTTACTTTGTCTGGGGCATGTCGTCGGCGTTTTTACTCAACGACTTCCGGATGATTTTTCTGCATCTGATGCTGGCGGTGGGCTTTGGCATGGTCTTTTTTTATTCGCTGAGCCACGCAATGGCTGTCCGGCGGCGTAAATTTGCCTGAGGCATGCCCGGTGGTATGCAATCGGCACCAACCCGTCATCATCCAATTGTACTGTGATTAACCCATTGCATGACCATCACTCCGTTCCGTGCGGGCTGGCTAATTCTGTCCGCCTGTTTATATGCGCTGGTAGGCTATACGACGCCCCGTGAGCAGTTTCCGATGCTGGCTGGCTTTGTTCTGTTTCTTTTCTGGGGGTATATGCTCCGGATCCGTACGCTGGCCGGTGACCCCCGGCCCGACCGGTTTCTGTTCTTAGCGGCCATTTTGTTCCGTGTATTACTGCTACTGGCCCCGCCGCAGCTTTCCGACGATTACTTCCGGTTTATCTGGGACGGACGGCTCGTTGCCGGAGGCTTTAACCCGTACCTGTACCTGCCCAACACAATTGTCAACGCCGTTCCGGGGCTCGATGACCTGCTGCTGCAACTGCTGAATTCACCCGGCTATTACACCGTTTATCCACCATTCAACCAGTTTCTGTTCGGGCTGGCCGCCGTGCTGTCGCCCGATGATATAGCCGGTACGGTGGTTTGGCTGCGTATACCGATACTGCTGGCCGATATCGGCAGTATCTGGCTGATGGTAAAGTTACTGAAGCAGCTGGGAAAAAGTCCGGATCTGGCCCTGCTTTACGGGCTGAATCCGCTGGTGATTCTGGAGATTACGGGCAACCTCCATTATGAAGGTGTCGTCGTTTTTTTTGTGCTGCTGGCCGCCTGGCTCATTGTGCGTAACCGGATCGTGTTGGCGGGTGTGGCCATGGGGCTGGCCATTGCCACCAAGCTCCTGCCGCTGATGTTGCTGCCATTAGCCCTTCGCTGGCTAGGCTGGCGCAGCGGGGTGCTGTTCTGCGTGATTAGTCTGGCGGTAGCCGGAGGGCTGTTTTTCCCGTTTTTCTCGCAGGAACTGGTGCACAATATGTTCAGCAGCCTCAATTTGTATGTGCAGAAGTTCGAATTCAACGCCAGTGTCTACTACTTGTTCCGCTGGCTGGGTTTCCGCTTACTGGGCTATAATGCCGTAGCCCTGATCGGGCCGATGCTGTCGGTGGTAACGCTGGCGGGGGTACTGTGGCTGTCGTGGCGCAGGCCGACGGCTTTGGCTGCTCCGGCGCTGCTGATGCGGTTACTGGCTATCCTGACGTTGTATTTTGCGCTGGCAACTACCGTGCACCCGTGGTATCTGACGACGCTGGTGGCCGTGGCGGTGTTTGTACCGGTACGCTATCCGCTGTTGTGGTCAGGGCTGGTGATGCTGTCGTATGCCGCCTATCAGGTCACGCCTTATCACGAAAACCTTTGGTTTACAGCCTTTTCGTATAGTGCCGTCTTAGTGTTTGCGGTACGGGAGTGGCAGCAGCAAAGAGAATCCGTAACGATGTAGCCGGGGGGGGCGGCATGCCTTTCAGGCGGCTAGTGTATCTTTTTTCCTGCGGGCAGCCAGCTGATGCGATGATACCGGTACGTGTCCGTCAAGCCCGGTGAGTTCCACACGGCCGCCGCTGATCTCGTAATCATGTTTGAAGTGCTCCAGATTTTCCATAACCGTATGGTCGATCAGGCGGGTGTCCCGGAGGTCGATTGTTACGGCTAAGCCTTCCGGAATGGCGGCCAGCGTTTGTTTAATGCCGGGATAATTGGTAAAAACGGCGGCTTTACTGATGCGCACCAGATAGGAGGTTTCGGTAAACGACACGTCGATGGGAGCCTTAAATATGGCCGAAGCCGGTTTACCGTTGATCAGATTAATGAGTAGTTTAACGGCCATCCCGGCGGCAATACCGACCAGCAGGTCTTCGGCCAATGTCAGCCCGATCGTTACCAGAAAGATCAGTAACTGCTCCTTGCCGACTTTAAACGTATGGACAAACTCTTGCGGGTGTGCGAGGCGGATACCCACCGTAATGAGCATGGCCGCCAGGGCCGAATTCGGAATGAGCTCAATCCACGGCGAGGCTACCAGTACGAACACCAGTATCCAGAAACCATGAAAGAAATTGGCCCAGCGCGTTCGGGCGCCATTGGCCACGTTGGCCGAGCTCCGCGCTACTTCCGAAATCATCGGCAGACCGCCAGGAATCGCCGCCAGCATATTGCCGATACCAACCGCAATCAGATCACGGTTCATATCCGATTTACGCCGGTAAGGATCGAGCATATCAATGGCTTTCACCGTTAGTAAGGATTCCAGGCTGCCGACCAGCGCGACCATAAGGGTGTATCTGATGAAAATGCCCGGCTGGCTCAAACCATCGAAATCAACGTTAACCTGTATACTATCCATCAGGTTGCCGATGTGCATGAGCGCGTAGGTGGGTTCGGTGTGCTGAAAATCAAGGACCAGCCCGGCCGGAACCGAAAAGGCCAGTACAACCAGCGGGGCAGGGATTTTTTTGAGGAACGTATCGTTGCGCAGGTAAGGCCACAGCAGCATAATGCTCAGGCTGACCAGCCCGACAAAAGTTGCTTTCGGGTCGGGGTGGGCTATGCTGCGGGGAATCATCGCCAGCAACTCCAGCGGACCTTTGCCTTTCGTGACAGCAGGATCAATGTCTAACAATACATGTACCTGTTTGGCAATGATAATCAAACCGATAGCAGCCAGCATGCCATGCACGGCCGAAAGCGGAAAAATGTCGGCCAGTCTGCCAAGTTTAAAAACACCGAACAGAACCTGAATCAGCCCGCCGGCCAGCATAACACCCAGCGCCAGATGCCAGCCTTGACTGCCCCCGCCAAACTCATTGACTGCCCCCGCCACAATAACGATCAGCCCGGCCGCCGGTCCTTTGATCGTCAGCCGTGAACCGGCCATCAGACTAACCACAATGCCTCCGATAATGGCCGTTACCAGACCCATCAGCGGCGGAAACTCCGAGGCTTTGGCAATGCCGAGGCTTAACGGTAAAGCCAGCAGAAATACCGAAAAGCCGGAAAATGCATCGGATAGCCCGTTCCGGAGCAACCCGGCCAGACCGTCTTCGGGCAAGTCAGTTGTCGGTTTCATGAAAAAGCAGGACAGGTTATTTTACAGGAAAAGACATATAAACAGACATTAAAATAACCGTAATATTCTGAAGTGACCCTGTAGCGGGTGAGGAATTTAACCCGTTTTTAATTTTTGAGGCACAGTAGCTTTCTTTCCTGTAAAACAAGCGTCAAATAAGCCTGAATTTTACAGGAATGAGTATATTCCCGGCAGGTTTGACGTCTTGTTTACTATGGAAAAAGAATTCAGCAGTCTGGTCGTAACGGAGATAGAGCGGGGAACATACAAAACCGCCTTAACGACCCGTAGTACGACACAGTTACCCGGGGGTGAGGTACTGATCAGGGTACAGTATTCATCGCTCAATTTTAAGGATGCCTTATCGGCGTCCGGCAACCGGGGCGTAACACGGCACTACCCGCACACGCCGGGCGTTGATGCGGCGGGCGTTGTGGAAGCATCGGATCATCCGGACTGGCAGCCCGGCGATCAGGTGATTGTTACGGGCTTTGATCTGGGGATGAATACCAGCGGTGGGCTGTCGCAGTACATCCGTGTGCCGGCGAAATGGGTTGTCCGGCTGCCCGAAAACCTGACTTTGGCCGAAAGTATGATGTACGGCACGGCCGGTTTTACGGCGGCCCTGAGTGTGGTGGCGCTGCAACACAATGGCGTTACGCCCGGCAAAGGGCCGGTAGTGGTAACCGGTTCTACGGGCGGGGTGGGTTCTATTGCCATTGCCATGCTGGCGAAACTGGGGTATACCGTAGTGGCCGTCAGTGGTAAGGCATCGGCTGAATCGTTTCTGAAAAGCCTTGGGGCGGCAGAGGTGATTCCGAGGGCAGAGCTGGAGGATGCATCGGGTAAGGCGCTGCTGAAAACCCGCTTTGCCGGCGCTGTGGATACCGTAGGCGGTCTGATCCTGGCGAATGTACTTAAAAGCACGCACTACGGCGGTACCGTGACCTGCTGCGGCATGGTCAACGGGGCCGATCTGCCGGTTACGGTATTTCCGTTTATTCTGCGGGGGATTCAGCTGGCGGGTATTGACTCGGTGGAGTATCCGCTGGCAGGGCGCGCCGCCATCTGGGAGCGGATGGGCAGCGACCTGAAGCCGGCCAACCTGCCGTCACTCAGCCACGAAATCGGGCTGGAGGCCGTACCCGACACCCTGCAGAAGATCCTGCACGGCGGCATGCAGGGCCGCGCCCTCGTCCGGATTGATTAGGGGTAACCACAGAGTAGCACGGAGTTCATGCACAGAGTAACACAGTTTTATCGTGCTTCTCTGTGCCCAAACTCCGTGTTACTCCGTGGTTAAAAGTCTCCCTGATAAAACGGACTGAATACGTAGTAAGTACTGTCGCGCTGCGCGCGTTTAGGCTCCGTCTGAATATGGAGCTCAAACCGTGGCGTGCGGCCTTCGTCGGCCCGCATCCAGTTATAATAGGGCTGCTCCCGGGTGTATACCCGCAGTACTTCGCGGACATGCACCGTTTCTACATCTTTCGGTGTGGCTTCCAGCCCGTTGATGGTAATGTAAACATCAGACTTCACCTCATCCAGTACTTTCAGATAATCGTCTTTTCTCCGTTCGACCAAGGGTTTCTTATTATGAAAAAACATGGCTTCCAGCAGGGAATTCATCGTGTACATAAATGATTCGCCCATAGGGTATTCGGAAAGGGCGGCTGCTGTCAGCAGGTCAGAAAACCGCTGGCGATAGGGAGTAACGGTAATAGGTCTGGTACTGGTTTCAATAAATAACCGGTATGGCTGCGGGTCAGCTTTATACTCATCTGTTTTTGCCTTACCCGAGGGGGTTAGCTGATTCATGATGAATAACTCTTTTACCTGGTCAAAACGAATCTGACTAATCGCCTGAACTGTTGCTTCTTTACCATTTATATAGTAGCGGGTATCGTACTCGTGTTTGGGCAGTACCTGGAGCCGGTCTCCTTTCAGGCCGACCACCTGTGGATTGGTTTTGTAAAAATTATGCTGACTGGCGCGCGAGGTAAAAAAGGAAATTATCGATACCCAGTGCTTTGTCTGTTCCAGTTCGACCACCAGACCTCGTGTCGGATTGGTAGCTGCAATCGCGTTGGTTAAGGGTTTATCCTGTTCGCTGTCGGTTTGCTGGCAGGCCCAGAACGACAGGATACCCAGCAGGATAAATAAGCCATACCGCCAGCCGTTATTCCACCGGCCGGATTGCGTCCGGTTAATCATACTGATCCGGCTTTTCAGGTCAGACTGGTTAAAATTATTGGTAAAGGAATACATAGTGGTGGTGGTGGTCAGTTTTCCTTGATGTATAACAAAAGTGCAACGGCTTTACCGGCTGATTCATGGACTAGTATGGTATGTAATTGTCCGGCTTTGAGGGTTTGTATGTCTTGTGGCTTAATAAGGGCGTTGTTTAGAAAAACCAGCGTCTGAGAAAATTCCGGTTGCAGCGTTAAGGTACTGTCAGTATTGACCAGTAAGCCGGTCCGGTTAGGGATATTTTTATTGGACAGGTATTCAACGGGTTTCGTCAGAATGGTTAGGCCTGTGTTTTCAAACATACGCTTACCATCTTCGATGAGGTAGCTGAACTTGTTTTTTTGCAGAAAGGCTGCTGCTTCGGCTTCATCTTTACGGGCCAGTTCATAGAGTTTATCCGGCACGTCAGTATCCGTATTGGGCTTAGCAAGATCGGTCAGCGCCTGTACGGTGAAGGCTCCGTTCTGATCGCCCGTGCCGATACTCATAATCCAGCAATGAATCGGCTTATGGTTGAGGCCCTGTTCATTATCAACGGTACCTGAAACACCTTCAGCCGTAACTATTCTGGCCTGGAGCTGGCTGATATACGTGTATAGCTGATCAAATTTCAGGTCCCGGATTTCAAGTTTCAGGCCAAGTTTTGCCAGTTCGGCCCGGGCCATAGTCAGGTCTTCAAAAGAGTTTTTCGGGGTCACCAGCCAATGAATCTGGCCTTTGCTCTGGTAGATGTACTTGAAGGCAGCAGTTTGCGTGGTGCCTTTCTTCATATCTGGTCGCTTCGGTGTTTCCGGCCTGGAAGGATGAGCAGCAATAGCTTTAGTTTCCGGAACGGCAGGAGTTATGAGTGGCAGGGTACGGGCAATGGCCTCTGCTTTCGGTTTCACAAAAGCAGACATAACCATCAGGGTTGTTCCCATAAGCAGTAAATAATTGAAGGTCTGATACCAGCGGGAGTGTGGTTTGTTAATCATGGTGATTCGCTTTTTCAGGTCTGATTTGCTGAAATGGTTAGTGATGGTTTGTGCCGGATCGACACCCAGCGTAGCCTTTACCAGATGAAACTGGTAGGCGCGGGCATCGACACCTTCGGCCAGTACGGTCCGGTCGGCAAGGTATTCGAGGGTTTGGTGGACGAGCTTTTTAAAGAGCCAGATGGCCGGATTAAACCAGAAGAGAATGCATAATACCTCGGCAACCAGCGTATCGACGCTATGCCACTGCCGGACATGCACCCGCTCGTGGCGCAGAATATGCTCCTGCTCAAACGGCGAATGATGGGCCGGATTGATAACAACCCATTTGAAAAACGAAAAGGGCGAGGTGGTCTGCGGGGAAATAACCAGTGTGAAATCCTCGTAAGCTTCATGCGCAGACCGGTCGATCAGGCGCCGGAGCGACCGGAGCTGGAATGCCAGCCGCACCAGCAGTACGATGGTTACGATGGCGTACAGGGATAAAACGGCAGTGCCCCACGGAAAGGCCTGCGGTGTGTCGTTGTGCAGGCGCACGCGGTAACTTTTCCGGTCAGGATAGGTAATAACTACCGGAGCCTCCGGTTGCGACGCGGGGAGCAACTGCGGCCGGAGGGCAGCCGTAGTTTTCCGGATCACGTTCCGGACCGGAGCAGGCCTCACGTCCGGCAGGTCGGCCAGCGGCAGTAAAAGGGCTGCTCCCAAACCCGCCCATAGCAACAGACGGTTGGTCTGAAAAAAGGTCAGGTTCCGGAGCAGCACGTAATAGCCCAGACTAAACGTAATCAGCAATACACTGATTTGCAGGAGGTAGGCTAGGGGATTCATGGCGTGTGATTAGTCTCTTTTTTCGATCATGTTTAAAATTTCGCGGAGCTCATCGGCGGAAATTTTTTCATTTTGCGCAAAATAGCTGACCAGATTCTTGTAGGAGTTATCGAAATAATCGGTCACTACTTTTTTCAGCACAAAGCGGTTCTGGTAATCTTCTTTGCTGATAATGGGGTAATACTGATGCGTGTTTCCGTAGGCACGGTGTCCGACATAGCCTTTTTCTTCCAGATTGCGGACAATCGTCGAGACCGTGTTGTAATGCAGCGGCGGATCCGTAAAGTAGGGCAGCATGTCTTTCACAAACGTGTGATCGAGCTTCCACAACACCTGCATTACCTCCTCTTCTTTCGCAGTTAGCTTCTCCATAGTTGATTCGGATAATTAATGAGACGAAAATAAAACTATTTCTTTCGTTTGCAAACTATTTTTGTCGTTTTGTCCGGTGCCTTTATCGGACGGTATTCGCAGAAAGGCGGAAAAAGCAGCCAGGCTCTTTTCCGCGGTTGTTTTTATCGTGACCAGACAATCAGAAATCAATAAAAAACGTTTAAAACGGGTACCTTTGTTTCTTGTTAGTCATCCGTAGAGGTATTTGACTGACACCGTATTACGCTTTATGATCATAAACACGAAAAAAGTATTGGGGGGGCTGGCGGTTTTGAGCATGCTGTTGACCGGATGTGACCCGAATACCATATACAATGCCTACGAAGATATTGACGACGGCGCCTGGTATGTGAAGAATGAACCAACATTTACCTTCACAATCGAGGACGCGTCTATTCCGTACAATATCTATTACAACCTGCGAAACAGTCTGTCATACCCTTACTATAACCTCTATCTGACGCGTTACCTGACCGACGACAAGGGGAAACAGATTGAATCGCGGCTGGACGAGTTGCTGTTGATGGATCCTAAAACCGGTGAGCCCCGAGGCGAAGGTCTTGGCGATCTGTTTGATCATAAAGTGCTTATTAAGAGTAATTACCGGTTTCCGAAACCGGGAGCCTACACCATCCGGATCAGGCAATACATGCGGCAGGATCCGCTGCCTGAGGTGCTGAGTGTAGGTATTGCCGTTGAGAAAGCGATTCCGCAATAGAGACGAAGCCGTGTCTGAGGCTTCCGGGGTCAGTATCTGTTATGAGAAGCGTATGAAAAAGACATTACCTTTGTTTCCGTTGAATCTGATTGCCTACCCCGGCGAAGATCTGAACCTGCACATCTTTGAGCCCCGTTACCGGCAGCTGGTCGATGAATGTCTGGAAGAAGAAAAGACGTTCGGTATTCCGGCCTTTATCGGCAATAAAATGCCGGGTTGCGGCACGGAAATGCACATTACATCGCTGGCCAAACGGTACGATGACGGCCGGATGGATATCAAAACCAAAGGTGTCGGCGTTTTCAGGCTGCTTGATTTTGTGAACCCATGCCCGGGCAAGCTGTATGCCGGCGGTGATGTGGAAATGATACCAATGGGCAATACCGTCGGTGAGCATGTACAGGAACTGCTGGGTTATCTCCGGCGGCTGTACCAGCTCCTGCAGACTGCCGTCGACTTTGATCCGGATCAGCCGGATTTCTCCTTCCGCATTGCGCATAAAATCGGCTGTTCGCTGGAACAGGAATACGAACTGCTCACCATTGCCGATGAAAGTGACCGCCAGTTGTTTCTGATCGAGCACCTGAAACGGGTAACGCCGGTTATTGCTGACATGGAAGAAACCAAGCAGCGTATCCGGATGAACGGCCACTTTAAAAACTTTGATCCGCTGGATTTCTAGCCGGTTGCAGCGCCCGGTAAAACACAGATGCCACGCTTTTATCAGGCGTGGCATCTGTCGTTACGGACTTAGTCTTTTTCGTCGACTTTGCCGATGTTGCGGACCCGTTTGGGCAGCTGCTCGGCCAGTTCTTCGATGTTTTTGATCGGTGGCCTTGGCTTTTCGGCCTCGCCGAGCAGGAAGCCGTAGGGCTTCAGCGGCTCAATTGAATCGAAGATTACCTTGATGATCGCCGTCATCGGCAGGGCCAGAATCAGCCCGGTGAGGCCCCAGAGTTGCCCCCACAAGATCAGGACGATGATGGCGGCCAGCGGGTTAATACTCACTTTTGACCCGACGATGTAAGGGGTAATGAAGTTACCCTCAAGTACCTGTACAAACAGAAAGACGCCGATGACACCCAGAGCAACCAGGGGATTGTCGTTGGTGACAAGCGTGAACAGGGCGGGCAGCACCGAACCGATGGCAATGCCAAAGTACGGAATCAGGATCAGCACGGCTCCGAAAAAACCGAAGAATACGGCATAATCAACGCCCAGAATCAGCAGCCCGACCGTGTTTAACGTACCGACAATCATGATGACCAGCACCAGCCCGGCCATATAATCTTTTACAACGGTATAAATCCGGTGAAAGACCGTGTCTATTTTTGCACGGCGCGTATGCCCGAATACTTTATAGAAGAACGACCGGAAGAAGTCGCGGTACAGCAGGAAAAAAAAGATGTACAGCGGCATCAGCGAGATCGTCGACAGGGTATTAGTGGTTGCCAGCAGGGTTGAGGTGACGATGGCACCGGCCTGCTCCATGGAGTTGTTCAGGTACTTCCGGACTTCGGATACCTGCCGCTGCCGGTCAATATTGAAGTTTTTAGTGGCATAGGTCTGGAGCTTGTTCAGCAGGTCGTTGCCGCGTTGCATGATTTTGGGGGCTTCCTGCGCAAACTCGCCGATCTGGCCATATACCAGCGAAATCAGGCCGTAGACTACAGACAGTGCCAGTACGAGGCAGATAATGATGGCTACCACCCGCGGTACGCCCATGCGTTCGAGCCGGATGCAGAGCGGAAAGAGCAGGACAGACAATAAAATCGAGAAAACCAGCGGAACAATAACATCCTGGAGCATGTAGAGCCCATACACAATGATGACAATTGAGATGAGCACAAATGCCAGTTTAGCATAAAAGGGAAGCTGCACTTCCGGTGAACGAGAATCCATGTTACAAGTATAGCGCTTTCGTATGCACTCCTTTTTGATTTTTTTATTTACGATGAAAGTGGCGCTTTGTTCCTGTAAAACGGAAGCGAAACGGAGCGGCCTGACGCGGCAGCGGTCTTTCTACAAAGTAAGCCGTATCGGACACCTAACAAACCCCGTGAACGAATGTTCAGGAATTGTATACAGAGGGATTGATCCGGCAACGGGACTGCGTCTGTTCTGGACCCATAATGACAGCGGCGGGCGGTCGGTATTATACGGCGTGACCGAAAAAGGCCGGCTGGTCGACTCGCTGGTGGTGGCGGGCGCTGTGAACACCGATTGGGAAGACATTGCCGCTAAGGACTCGACGGCTCTGTTTATCGGTGACATCGGCAACAATGCCGGTTCACGGGAGTCGCTGACCATTTACCGGCAACCGCTTACCAGCCCCGCGTTACCTGAGCGCATCACGTTTCGCTATGCAGATGCTGCGAAGCCCGCGGATCCGCAGCGGCATAACCGCGACAGTGAGGCGCTGATCCAGCTGAACGGTCAGCTGTATGTGTTTTCGAAAAACCGGTCGGGACATTTTGTGCGTATGTATCGCATGCCTGCCAAAGCCGGATCCTACACGGTTACGGCGCAGGATTCCGTATACCTGAAAAGCATGGTGACCGGCGGGGCGGTGAGCCCTGACGGCAGGCAATTTGCCCTGGTGAGTTACGGAAAGGTATTCCTGTTTGCCATTGCGCCGGACGGCCTTACCTTCAAACAGCCGATTGCCTGCCTGCGGATTCCGAGGGGGCAGACGGAGGCTATTTGCTATGTTTCCCCAACGGAACTGGTGATGGCTAACGAAAAGGGAAAGCTGTTCCTGATTCGCCCTGAACGGTCAGCAAAGAGCTTATAAACCCGCTGCGATTCAGTGGTTTATAGATCGTCTGGTCGTTAAATAATTGTTAAGAATCGCTTCCTGATTCGTAACATACGCGGGAAGGCATGTAAATTCGGGTCACTACAAAAGCAAACTGCTCCATGATGAGTGCAACCAAGGCTTCCCAACAGCCACATCGCGTACTGGTCGTTGATGACGATACCGATATTGTTGAGTTGCTGGAATACAACCTGACGAAAGAAGGTTATGACGTTCGGACGGCCAACGACGGGCGTAAAGCGATCGAAGTGGCGAAAACGTATTTCCCCGAACTCGTTCTGTTAGATATTATGATGCCGCAGATGGATGGCATCGAAGCCGGCCGGCAAATGCGGGATATTCCGGAAATGCGGCAGGCGTTTATTCTTTACCTGACTGCCCGTTCGGAGGAATACTCGGAAGTGGCAGCGTTCGAAATCGGTGCCGACGACTACATTACCAAACCGATTAAGCCGCGTGCGCTCATGAGCCGTATCAATGCGCTCTTCCGCCGTGAAGCCCAGAAAGCAGACCCGGGCGACCGCGTCGAGATCGCCGGTCTGAGCATCAACCGCAAAAACTACTCGGTAAACCTGCCGGACGGCCGTTCGGTGATTTTGCCGAAAAAGGAATTTGAACTGATTTTCTTCCTGGCACAACATCCGAACAAGGTGTTCAGCCGTGAAGAACTGCTCCAGAAAATCTGGGGTGCCGACATCTACGTTCTTGAGCGGACGGTCGATGTCCACATCCGGAAACTCCGCGAAAAACTCGGCGAAACCTACATCCGGACACTGAAGGGTGTCGGCTATATGTTTACCGACGAAGAGTAGCGCCGCAATATCTTGTGGCTCAGTGTAAGTGATCAGTTAGTGGTGGCACGACCGGCAGACGTTCTGTCTAAGTCGTGCCACCACTTTTTGTTTAAACCTACCTGCAAGGGCGCGATGAGACGCAACATAGTGCGTCTGTACAATTGATTGATGGATGGCTATCAGAGCGACCAGGCCCCGTAGATACTAACGGCAAGGATGGCGATGAGGCTGCTCCAGAACCAGAGATTGTAGCCAAACGTGGGCGTCAGGTTGGCGGGCAGCTGCCGGTAGCGGAACTGCCAGGCGGCCCACGCTACCACCAGCAGCAGCACGGAGGTGGCTGCTCCGCCGAGCAGAATCATCAGAACGGGCAGTTTAATGAATAGAAACAGCAGGCACCATACCGCCGGAAAGGCCCAGGCAAGGGTCGCAATGGTTTTTTTGCGGGAAGTGTCGTCGTGGTACGCCATCCAGCCGATTTGTCCGAACGCATCCCCGAAAATACGCGCCCAGCTGGCTGTTGCGGTGAACAGCGTTGAGTACAACACAAAAAAAGCCCCGATCAGGAACATAATTTTTGCGCCCGGCCCCAGCGTGACGGTGAACAGCCGCGACAGTGTTTCGACCATGGCATAGCCCTCGGGCACCTGACCGTTTTCGTGCAGCAGCGACGCCCCGAGCAGGTAAAATGCTGCCGTGACGGTGGTGTAGACCACCATGGAACACAGGGCGTCGAGGGTCATTACCCGGATCCAGCCTTTGGCGCGTCCGGCCCATTCGGGAGTATCTTCGTAGGGGCCGGTGTAGCGCGCGTAGCCCTTTTCAATGCACCAGTAATTGTAATACATGATCTCATCGCCCCCGACGCCTGTAATGCCGAACGCCCCGATGGCTACCCCGACGGCGGCGGGCGGGAGCCGGAAGGTGAGCCCTTCGGCCAGTTGGTCGCCGGTGATGGCGTAGGTGGTGTATTGCAGCAGCAGCAGCGACAGCAGAATCATGGCCGTGAAGAGGATGATCATTACCAGCGAGCCTTTTTCGACCCAGCCGTAACGCCCGCCAAATACGAGAATGGCCGCCGAGGCCGCTGCTAATACGGCCCAGACATCGACCGGAACCGCCGGCATGGCCATGTGCAGCACCAGCGCGACCCCGCCGACGATGCCGCCCATTTGCAGGAGTTTCAGCGTTTGCAGCGATAGCCAGATCCAGATGGTGCTGTGGGTACCGTTGATGCGCCAGCCCGCCAGCCGGTTCAGCGACTGCATGGTGGTGAGGCCGGTATAAATGGCGTTTTTACCGAATTCGAGCTGGAGCGCGACTTTCACGAAGCAGCTGACCAGAATAACCCAGAACGTGACGAAGCCGGCTTTGGCGCCGAGTGCGGTGGTGGCGATCAGCTCGCCGGAACCGACGATGGCGGCCGACAGGATAAAGCCCGGACCGAGGTGGCGAAGCTGCCCCGCAAAGGTGGTGGGGGCGGGCCGGATGCCGGTTTGGGTGCTGGTTGCGGAGACGTCGGATTGCACGGCGAAAGCGGGTTTAGGTTTATTCCGTAAACGCGGTTTGGCCGGTAAACTACTGTTAGCGGTGGAGTTAAGCCGGTTGCTTTTCGGTGGCCCGATATACTTGCAACAGACTCAAACCATAGAGTGCGGCCAGGGTTACCATGACGATCAGTAAAAAACGGATGTGTGAAGGTTCTTTAACCGGCGGATTCCGGAGCGTGAGGTTGGCAAATAAATAATGGAAAAACCAAAAGGGGGGAGCGATTAATTTAAACATGCCCTTCCGGAAAAAGCGTCTGCGGATAGAGCGTCTTCTTTTCGGACTGTTATGCGTCAGATAGTGAAGGCTGTTCACAACCGACAGAAACAGATCGGTGACTGAAAAAACAGCCAGCAGCAGCATAATGGCAATATGAAGTTCACCCAATGGTACTGGTTCGGTAGCTTTGTAGACCACAACACCGAATAAAATCAGTATCGTAATACGGGGCCATCTAAAAAAAGAAATAATGATTTCCCAGTGTTGCCGGTCAAGCTGCTCACGGGATGTTTTTTCTAGTTGCGTCTGCTGATCGTATAGCCGGTAACGGCCCCCCATATCTGCATAGGCTTTTGTGTGGGCCTCCTCAAACGACAAGCCCGTGAGCATGCCTGACTCGGTGAGGGCTGTATACTGAGCAAGAAATTCGTCAAAGGCTTCACAGTAGTGGATGTCGAGACTGTCAAGGTGTTGACGCAGCAACGCAGTTTGTTCCGTGGTGAGCATGGTGGCTGTCATGAGGCGACTTTATAGGTAAACCGTTCGTAGGACAGCTGGATAAAACTGACCGTGTACAGGATGGCGATAAAACTGAGTGCTGCGCCGGCACTGGCATAGCTTTGCAGGAAATTCCGGACGAGGTGTGTGCGGTCATCTGTCAGAAAAGCCGGAAGATTCAGCAGTAGCTGGAAGATGTTGAGGTAGGTTGCACCGGTTTTATTGAGGTACTCTATAGCAATCCTGCGCTGTGCAGTATGAATGCCTTTGCTGCTGTTACGGATGAATAACTGTGTGACGAAGCTCACAATGCCTAACCCGAAAATAGCGGTGATGAGCCATTTCGCCGGTATACCTAACGCTGCCTGATAGGCCAGAACGGCGATAAGCAGGGTTGTGATGAGGGTTGGCCAGCGGAAGTAGCTTTTGACAATGGCTTTGTGGCGGGCCGCAATCTGTTGCCGGAGTGATTTGACGAACTGCTCCTGCAACCGTTGAATGCCTTCGCCGGAGCCCATATCGGCCCATGCCCAGCGGCTGGCGTCCTCGAAGGTCAGGCCATTGACCATTTTCTGCTCCGTCAGGGCTGCATAATGGTCAAGCAGCTCATCCAGAATTTCGTCGTATTCAATGTTGGCAAGGGCCTGCAGGTCGCAGCGTAATGTGTTAAGTTGGTCGGTGGTCAGCATAGCGGTTTGGTTTTTAGGGCGGATTATAAATCCGTAGTTAGTGGCTTTCGGATGTTCACATCCGAAAGAGCAGGTTTACCCTTGTTTCGGGGCGGATAGGGGACTGCCTTTTTTCGGGAAAAAGAGTTTGCGCATGGTGAGTATGATCGCGATGTAATACACCACACACAGGGTTTGTAATAAGGTATTGATCATCAGGCTGATTTCGCGGGCGTTATACACCGATAGCCCTGAAAGCCAGTATTTATTGACAGCGAGCAGGGCCAGACTGAGGCCGTAGGCGAAGACGAAAAAAGAGGGCGTCGGGGCAGTGACACTGATGGTGGCAGGGCGCAGGAGAGCTACCGCTGCGGTGCCCATTGCCAGCAGCACCGTAAAGCCAACATACCAGATCGCAATTGTGAAAAAGCTGTCTACCGTTTCGGAGGCACCGGCAAATGTATTCAGTGCCAGTAACGTGCAGAGGGTCACCGGCACCAGCGGCCAGCGGTCGCCCTGCATCATGCGGCGGACTTCGCGCCACACCATTGTATCAATGTGTTTCGCTTTTTCGGTTTGGTACGTCTCCTCCATAGCCAGCAACCCCTTGCGTCCGCCAAACGACTGATGGACATTGGCCATCGCACTGTCGAATGCCTTGCCCTGCTCCATTGCCTCGGTAATGGCATTGGCGTAATGGTCGGTGAGTTCGGCGATAAGGTCTTCATTGAGCAGCCAGTTGTCCTTGCGCAGGTGACGGTCAATGGCAGCGAGTTGGTCGGTGGTCAGCATGGCGGTTTGGTTTTGGGGCGGATTACAAATCCGTGGTTAGGAGCTTTCGGATGTGAACATCCGAAAGAGCGGGGTTAATCAGCGTTTAGACGTCAGATATTGTAGAATGGGATTCCTGCGAAATGAAATAATAGCGACTAACAGGTATCCGATCAGTGCCAGGGTAAAGAGAAGTGTTGTACCGAGAGTCATAGCAGGCGTATAATCGCTGTTGATACTTATGGCTAGCCAATTAACAGGGATGTTTAAGGCAATACTCAATACGATATTGCTAACCCGTTCAATACCTGAACGTTTGCGTTTTAACTGACTTGCAGGGCCAGCCCACCAGTTCAGTTTGGTGAAGAACGGCAGGCCGATAAGAGTAAAGAAAATCGAGTGAACAGCAATTAGTGCCAGAAATCCATCCAGTTGGTAGGTGCTGAGTATAGCATGGATTCCGTAGGCTACCAAACCAATCAGCAGTACGTAAGGGGACAATAAAAGTTGTCGGGCTGCCTGCTTCACTGCCCGCCACGCTGCTGTATAGCTGCTTTTAATGAAAGCGTCTTCCATTGTCAGCAACCCTCTCTGCCCGCCAAAAGCTTGATGGATGCCAACAAGGGCATTATCAAACGACTGGCCCTGCTCCATCGCCTCGGTGATGGCGTTGGCGTAGTGGTCGGTGAGTTCGGCGATAAGGTCTTCATTGAGCAGCCAGTTGTCCTTGCGCAGGTGACGGTCAATGGCAGCGAGTTGGTCGGTGGTCAGCATGGCGGTTTGGTTTTGGGGCGGATTACAAATCCGTGGTTAGGAGCTTTCGGATGTGAACATCCGAAAGAGCAGGGTTAGTAAACTTCAGGTACGTCGTAGAGAAAGCGGTATAGCTGACCCTGAGTGCGCAGGTAAACGTAAAAGGCTGTAAAATACAATCCCGAAAGGGCCGGTTGGTAAAGTATCGGCAGATAGTTCGGGAGCAGTGCTAATATCACAAATGCTAAACTGAATAGAAGGGTACGTTTAGTCAGATACCAGGCTTCACTCTGCGGATTATGAGCACCCTTGATAATAAGAGATTTCAAGTATGGAAACATTACACCTAAGCCGATAATCAATGTGCTGCCCCAAAGCCCTGCCGTAACTCCTTCAAAAAAGGACTTTCCCTGTTCGCTACCTTCTAAACGATAAAGTAAGCCAATGCAGGATACTGCCATGAAAACGGCTATCGTTATCCACAAATTCCGGCCGGTAAATTGCAGCAGGACGGCATCTTTCCAGAAACGGTCGTATTTCCGGAACGTGACCCGATTGTATTCCCACTCCATGTGCCGGATAGCCTGCTGACCGCCGAATGCCTCAAAAACTTCCTGCAACGCTTCCGGAAACGTCCGGCCACGCGCCATCAGGTCGTCAATACTGGCACTGAAATGATCGGTGAGTTCGGCAATGAGGTCTTCGTTCGACAGCATCAGCACCTGCCGGAAGAAGTAATCAATTTCGTATGTGTGTTCGGGCTGTAACATGGCATCAGGCTAAAAAGAAGGTTTCAGGTTTAGCAGCGTCTGGAGGTTTTCGACAAAGGCCGTCAGTTCCGAAATGCGCGAGGCCGCCTGCTTGTGACCGTCTTTGGTGAGGGAATAATACTTCCGCACCCGTCCCTCAACCACCTGCGTCTCCGTCGTCAGCAGTCCTTCGGCTTCCAGCTTATGCAGGGCCGGATACAGCGCCCCCTCCGTAATCGTCATGTCGCCCGCAGTCAGCTCCTTCACCTTCTGCGTGATCTCATAGCCATACATTTTCTCACGGTCTTCCAGGAGCTTCAGAATGATGACCGACAGGCTACCCTTGAGCAATTGTTGATTGTTCGTACTCATGCTGCAAGTATACATCGAACTGGAGTATACCTCCAAATCTTAGGTATAGTTTTTTTTACGATTTGCGTTGAAATCTTTCCGACCTTTGTGGTTTAATAGTAACTGACTTTGAAAACATATTTTCGATTACTCTCTTTTGCCAAACCACTCGGGTCCTTTCTGGCACCGTTCCTGATAACATCGCTGTTGGCCAGTCTCTTTGGTGTGCTGAACTTTGCCCTGCTGATTCCGTTGCTGAATGTGCTTTTCGATCAGGTCAGCCCTGCCGACGTACAGAAAATGCTCAGCCAGCCGGCACCGGAGTTTTCGCTCAGCACCTCGCCGACGACCTATTTTCAGTATTACTTCAACCAGATTTTTCAGGAATACGGCAAGCTCGGGGCGCTGAAATACACCTGTGCCATCATTGTGCTGTCGGTGTTGCTCAATAACCTGTTCAAGTACCTCTCCGTCCGCCGCTTAGAGGCGTTCAAAGCGCGGATGGTGGCCCAGCTCCGCGAAACGGTGTTTGACCGGGCGGTCCGGCTGCACCTCGGTTTCTTCTCGAACGAGCGCAAAGGCAACCTGATTTCGCGGATCATGACCGACGTTCAGGAGGTTGAAAACTCAATTGCCAACTCGCTGTCGGCCGCGTCCAAAGAACTCTTTCTGCTGATTGCCTACCTCGTGATGTTGTTCAACATCTCGGTGTCGCTGACGTTGTTTGCCTTTCTGGTGATTCCGGTGTCGGGCATTTTTATTTCGTCGCTCGTGCGGCGGATGAAGCGGGATGCGCAGGCCGGTCAGCAGCGGCTGAGCGGGATTCTGAGCATTCTGGACGAGACCTTTGGCGGTATGCGGGTCGTGAAAGGCTTTAATGCTGAATCGTTTGTGCTGGGCAAATTCCGGCAGGAAAACGATGCGTACCGGTCGTCGGTGCGGTCGCTGGCTAACCGCCGGGAACTGGCCTCGCCGTTTTCGGAATTCATGGGCGTATCGGTCGTAGCGGGCATTTTGCTGTATGGTGGCGGGCTGGTGCTGTCGGGACAGTCGGAGCTGTCGGCTTCGGAGTTTATCGCTTACATCGCTATTTTTTCGCAGGTGACGCGGCCGGCCAAGGATATTTCCAATGCCTTCAGTGCCTCACAGCGCGGCCTGGCCTCGGGCGAGCGCGTACTCGAACTGATCGATACGCCGTCGGCGGTGCAGGACAAGCCGGATGCGGTGGCCATCAGCCAGTTCCGCGACCGGATTTCGGTGCAGCAGGTCTCGTTTGAATACGAAAAAGGCTTGCCTGTGCTGAACGACATCAGCTTTGAGCTGGTCAAGGGTAAAACCATTGCCCTCGTTGGGTCGTCGGGGGGCGGTAAGTCGACCATTGCCGACCTGATTCCCCGCTTTTATGACCCGACGGCCGGACAGATCCGGATCGACGGCATCGACCTCCGCGACTGTACAACTGATTCGCTGCGGGCGCAGATGGGCATCGTTACCCAGGAAAGTATTCTGTTCAACGACACTATTTTCAACAACATTGCTTTTGGCAGCGACGCCACGGAGGAGCAGGTGATGCAGGCGGCCAAAATTGCGAACGCCCACGAGTTTATCATGAACCAGCCGAACGGCTACCAGACCGTGATCGGTGACCGGGGTGGCCGGTTGTCGGGCGGGCAGCGGCAGCGGCTCAGCATTGCGCGGGCAGTCCTGAAAAACCCGCCGATCCTGATTCTGGACGAAGCGACGTCAGCTCTGGACACCGAATCCGAAAAGCTGGTACAGGAAGCTCTCACCCGGCTGATGGCCAACCGCACGACGCTGGTGATTGCCCACCGCCTGAGCACAATTCAGCACGCCGACGAAATTCTGGTCGTCCATCAGGGCCGCATCATCGAACGCGGCCGCCACGACGAACTCGTCCGGCTCGACGAAGGCTTCTACCGCAAACTCAGCTCCATGCAGAGCGTTTAGATGAATGGATAATGTAAAATGAATAATGAATAATGAGTGGCATGAAGAGCATTATCCATTTTACATTATCCATTAATCATTCTTTTCCTCATACCCCGTCAGCGCCTCCCGCATGCGCCGTTTCATAATTTGCCGGAGGCGTTCGGGTTGGAGGACAATCATGCCTTCGCCGAAGCCCAGAATCTCCTTCTCCAGCTCGAAATTGTGCTGCACCTTTAGCTGAATAACGATGCCGTCCGGTCGCCGCTCCACGACCTGCTGTGAGTGGTGCAGGGG
>NZ_CAMFHL010000065.1 GCF_945952095.1 uncultured Arsenicibacter sp.
TCGAGTGAGGTATTCCAGCCTTTAAATTCTTTATAAACCGGCGTCACGTCCACGCCGCAGAGGTCATACGGGAACTGCTCGGTCTGGGTGCCGTCGGGCAGGATGTAGTGCGTACACACCTTGATGGTATCGAAGATGTTCAGGACATCGACCTTCATCATAATCAGCTGCGATACGCCGTTGATCATGATCGCATACTTCAGCGCGGGCAGGTCGAGCCAGCCGCAACGGCGCGGACGGCCGGTTGTCGCACCGAACTCGCGGCCTTCCTTACGGATCGCTTCGCCCGTTTCGTCGTGCAGTTCCGTCGGGAACGGACCGCTGCCGACGCGGGTGCAGTAGGCTTTGAAAATACCGTATACCTCGCCGATCTGACGGGGGGCGACACCAAGGCCCGTACAGGCACCGGCAGTCATGGTATTGGAGCTGGTTACGAACGGGTATGAACCGAAATCAATATCGAGCAGGGAGCCCTGAGCGCCTTCGGCCAGTACGCGCTGCTCATTTTTCAGTGCGCCGTTGACCGCATATTCACTGTCGGTCAGCTGGAATTGCTTCATGAACTCAATTGCCGAGAAGAAATCGTCTTCGGCCTGAGGCAATACCGACTGATAATCAAATTGATAGTGGTCGAGCGTCGTTTTGTGCAGGGAAACCAGCGTATCGTATTTTTTGCGGAAGTTGGCCGACAGAATATCACCGACGCGGAGGCCGAGGCGGGCCACTTTGTCCTGATAGGTCGGGCCGATCCCGCGCAGGGTAGAACCGATTTTTGCTTCGCCTTTCGACTGCTCAAAGGCGGCGTCGAGCAGACGGTGGGTTGGCAGAATGATTGATGCTTTTTTTGAAATGACCAGATTCTGGTGGATGTTGAGGTTGTATTTGGCGAGGCCGTCGATTTCGCGGCGGAACACGATTGGGTCTAATACAACGCCGTTACCGATAATATTGAGGGTTTCATTCCGGAAAATACCCGATGGAATTTGGTGTAAAACGTGTTTGAAACCATCAAATTCGAGGGTGTGACCGGCATTCGGGCCGCCCTGAAAGCGGGCAACTACCTGATATTGTGGCGCCAAAACATCCACAATCTTGCCTTTCCCCTCGTCGCCCCATTGGAGGCCTAATAATACATCAACCATTAGATTGTTAACTTATTGGTGATACTCCCGATAAAATTCACACAAAGATACGCTAAGTTGCCGCTTATGGAACCAAAATCTGTAGTACGGAATGATATTCCGTATTGTAAAATAAGGCATACCGATTCGCAGGAAGGGGGCTTCCTGATACGCTGATAGGTTTTCATAGGCTGCCTGGCACGGAATATCATTCCGTGTTACATAACAGGTAACTTTATCGTAAACGTCGTGCCTTCGCCGTCGGTGCTGTCGACAAAAAAGTCGCCCTGGTGGCCTTTGGTGATGATGTCGAAGGAAAGCGACAGGCCGAGCCCTGTGCCTTCGCCGGTAGGTTTGGTGGTGAAAAAAGGCTGAAACACCTTGCCAATGACGTCTTCGGGAATACCGGGGCCGTTGTCGCGGATTACCAGCGTGACAAAATCAGGCGCGTTTGCCGTAGTGGTGGCACGCCCGGCAGCCGGTGCTGTTTGGGAGCCACCACTAGCTGATACATGAGTTGATACCCAAACCGTAGGCTGGAAGCCCCCCGGGGCAGACTGCTGCTTCTGATCAAGGGCGTAAAATGCGTTGTTGAGCAAATTCAGTACAACGCGGCCAATGTCCTGCGTCGCCAGATTGACCGGCGGCAGGGCGGGGGCGAAGTCCGTGACGAGCTGGCAGTTGAAGGTTTTGTGGGCTGCCCGGTAGCCGTGATACGCCAGCCGCAGGTATTCGTCGCCGAGGGCGTTAAGGTCGGTTGGCTGCTTTTCGCCCGACGAGGAGCGGGAGTGTTCGAGCATGCCTTTTACGATTGAACTGGCCCGTTTGCCGTGGTGGGTGATCTTTTCGAGGTTCTGCCGCAGATCGCCCAGAATCTCGTCGACCAGTCCTTCGTCGCGGTCGTCGGCGGGGCGTTGCCGTTCGTCTTCAATTTCGGCAACGAGGTCGGCCGATACTTCCGAGAAGTTATTGACGAAGTTGAGCGGATTCTGGATTTCGTGGGCAATACCAGCGGTCAGTTCACCGAGAGAGGCCATTTTTTCTTTCTGGATCAGCTGGTCCTGCGTGGCTTTCAGGGTCTCGATGGATTCATTCAGGGCGGCGGTACGCTCCTGTACCAGCCGTTCGAGGGTTTCGTTCTGGGCGGCCAGAATCTGTTGTTTTTCCTGTTCCTGAGCCAGTGAGCGCTCCGAAAGCCGCTGCACTTCGTCGAGGTTCTGCCGCAGCGAGGCATGGGTGCGCGTATAATCATGTACCAGCGAAAAGGATAGTCCGATGGGTACGCTCAGCAGAAACAGAAAAAGCAGAAAAATGACCACCAAAAGATACATCAGGCTCCCGAATTTCCAGTCATACATCGCTGTAAGGGCCACGTTCAGCAACGTGATACCAAGCATCAGGACAAATGAAATAAAGGCAAAACGGAGGGAGTTCCAGGGCAAACGGTCGCCTGGCTGTCCGTATTTCCGGCCCAGCCAGCTGGTGCGGATGTAGGCAAAGGCAAAAATAACGATTGTGATGGCGGGCAAACTTTCCGGTGGCATGCCGATAAGCCACTGGTAACCGAAATTAATGGCCAGTACGCTGATGGCAATGGCATAAAGCCAGCCTTTCGGCCGGTGCAGATACGTATATACGGCTGTCAGCAGACACGCAGCGCCGATGTTCAGTCCGGCGTACTGGATAAGGTCAAGTAAGGATTGCTGCCGTAGATTGGCGTTAAGGTTTTCAAAAACCGACGCGCCAAGCATACCGGAAAAACACAGGGACGACAGGCTGAGCAATATGTTTACGTTCTGACTCCGGTTCGCCCGGTAAAACATAAGGTGGAGTAAGGCCATAATGGCGAAAATGCCGGCCAGCATGGCGCCCACTGCCGCATTCATAGACGAACTGGTAACCTGATTCAGCAGGTTGGCTTGTTTTGGCTGGATCCAGATTTTAAACGGCTCAATGGTGGTATTGGCAAAGAGGAGGTTTTCGTCGGTAAACTGGTACCGGATGGCCAGCACGTGTTTGCCGGTGTCAGCTACCATAAAGGGAATGTGGGTCAGCGTAAGCTGGTTGTCGGGTTCGTAGCGTCTGTCAGCCTGAATGCTGGCGATCAGTTTTCCGTCCAGATAGAGTTTAGAATTTCCTAACTGCTGAATAATCAGGGTCCAGGGCTCTTTCCTGTACCGGTCGCTGCCGTTTATGCGGTAGCGGAACCAGGCAATGCCGGTTTTCCGGAGCGCTGCCCTGTGCTCTGCCGTGTCTTCAAATGTGTCCCAGCTTTTATCCTTGTATGTGAGCTGAGCCCATACCAGTGAGTCGCCTGCTTTAAACCGGCAATTCTCTGCATCGAAGTTAAATCCATCATCGCTTCCGGAAAATGAAAAGAACTGACAATGGGCCAGATGAGTAACGAAAACCAGGCAAACAAGAATAACGTAGCGCATGAATACAGGAAAAGGCTGTTACCAACAGATCAATATTAGCACATCACCGGCAATCCGCAAGCACCTTGCGGGTAAGGATGATAAAGAAAGATAGTACATTTCTGCAAAAGCAGATAAGTACAGTACGGCTAGAATGTCAGGTTTTTCTTCTTTTAAGCATAAACGCGAAAGCCTTGACAAAAGCAATGCATATATCAACTAAACTGGTAAAACGAGCTGTGTACCTGTCGCTCGTTCCCGCCTTTGCTCTTTCAACTCTAACACAGGCGCAGCCCAAATGGCCGGCCATCACGCAGGAGACAAAGCCCTGGACACGGTGGTGGTGGATGGGCAGTGCTGTAAACCCAACCGACCTGACCAGACTGATGGAACAGTATCAGCAAGCAGGGCTGGGCGGTGTTGAAATAACCCCGATTTATGGCGTTAAGGGCGCCGAAAGCCAGTTTATCAATTTTCTGTCGCTGAAATGGATGGACGTGCTGGGGCATACGCTGAAAGAAGCCCGCCGCCTGAACATGGGCGTTGACATGGCACAAGCCTCGGGCTGGCCGTTTGGCGGTCCGTGGGTAAATCAAGCGGATGCCTGTAAGTATGTGGCCTCAAAAACCTTCACGCTGAAGGCCGGCGAACAACTTCAGGAGCCTGTCGCCTATAGCCAGAAACCGATCACGCGCATTGTCGGCCAGCCGATTGACATCAAACAGCTGGTGGAGCCGATCACGAAAAATCCGGACCTTCAGCTCCATGCCTTTGATCAGGTGCGTTTCGAAAAACCACTGCCGTTGCAGTGCCTCATGGCCTATGCCGATAACGGCCAGATCGTTGACCTCACCGGTAAGGTAGACGGCAGCGGTAAGCTGAACTGGACTGCTCCGGCGGGAAACTGGACGCTTTACGCCGTTTTTGAAGGCTGGCACGGCAAAATGGTCGAACGCGCCGGACCAGGCGGCGAGGGCGATGTGATTGATCACTTTTCAAAACCCGCCACGGAGCATTACCTGAGCTATTTCGATAAAGCGTTTAAAGGCCGTGACCTGACCGGTCTGCGGGCGTTTTTCAACGACTCCTATGAGGTTGACGATGCCAGCGGTGAGAGCAACTGGACACCGGCTATGTTCGATGAGTTTAAAAAACGGCGCGGCTATGACCTGCGGCTGCACCTGCCCGCGCTGTTCGGCAAACCCGACACCGAGCCCAACAAACGGGTGCTGAGCGACTACCGTGAAACCATCTCGGAACTGCTGCTCGAAAACTACACCAAAGTCTGGTCGGACTGGGCGAAGAAACACGGTAAAATTATCCGGAATCAGGCCCACGGCTCACCGGCTAATATTCTGGATCTCTATGCTGTTACGGACATTCCCGAAATCGAGGGTATCGACGTGATGCGGATAAAATTCGCCTCGTCGGCGGCCCACGTAACCGGTAAAAAACTGACCTCCTCCGAGTCAGCGACCTGGGAAAACGAACACTTTCTGACCAAACTGAGCGATGTCAAAAAGGCCATGGACCGTTTTCTGCTCGGGGGCGTCAACCACACGTTTTACCACGGCACCAACTATTCGCCGCAGCAGGCAGCGTGGCCGGGCTGGTTGTTCTATGCTGCCGTTCATTTTAACCCGAATAACAGTTTCTGGACTGATTTCGGTAAACTGAACCAGTACGTGGCCCGTTGTCAGTCCTTTCTGCAACAAGGTAAGGCCAGCAATGATGTGCTGGTATACCTGCCTATTTTCGATGCGTATACCCGTCAGGGTAAGGTGATGCTGCAACATTTCGACGGTATTGATCATGGCTTCAAGGGGTTGCCGGTTGAGCATCATGCCAAAGACCTATGGGAGCGGGGTTATGGGTTTGATTTTATTTCGGATAAGCAGTTGCTTGGCGTGACGGCTACGGGTGGCAGGCTGCAAACCGGCGGGGCTGGTTACCGAACCATCGTAGTGCCCGAAGCGCAGTACATGCCGCTGCCAACGCTGGAGCAGTTGATAAAGCTGGCGCAGCAGGGATCAACCATCGTCTTTGCCAACAAGCTGCCTGACGATGTGCCGGGGATGGCCAATCTGACCGCCCGGCAGGCGGCCTTCAAAAAACTGCTGGCCGGTCTGGCGTTCACCCAAACCGGTGGCATCCGGCAGGCGAAAGCAGGGCAGGGGCGCATTTTTGTCGGGACCAGCTTAGACGAAACCCTCAAAGCGGCCGGTGTACAGCGGGAAACATTGGTTGACAGCGGACTGGAGTTTATCCGCCGCGAACATGCCGAAGGGAACTATTACTTTATTACGAACTGGAGCGACAAAGCCATCGACGGCTGGGTGCCGCTGGCGACCAAAGCCAATTCGGTGGCCCTATATAACCCGATGACGGAGCAGCTGGGTATGGCCCGGAAGCAGGCATCGGCAACGGGGATGGACGTGTATGTACAGTTGCAGCCAGGCGAATCATGTATCCTCGAAACCTCTGCCAGAATGATCAAGGCGACGGGTTATCCGTATGTTGAGGCTGTGGCAGCGGCCATTCCGCTGACTGGTAAATGGACGATCAACTTTGTGTCGGGCGGACCCGCATTGCCCTCGCCGGTGACGACGGAAAAAATGGGGTCGTGGACCGAGCTTGACGGAGAGGACGTGAAGACGTTTTCCGGGGCTGCTACCTACACGCTGAGCTTTCCGAAACCGGCGGGCGTCGCCGATGCCTGGGTGCTGGATTTAGGTAAGGTCGCTGAGAGTGCCCGCGTGCAGCTCAACGGCAAAGAACTGGGGACGGTGCTGGGGCCGGTTTATCAGCTGGAAATACCGGCAAGTGCGCTGGCGGCGACCAATACGCTGACCGTAACGGTATCAAACGGAATGGCCAACCGCATTGCTGACCTGGATAAGCGGAAGGTGGCCTGGAAGACGTTTTATAATGTTAACATGTCGCCCCGGCTGCGCGAAAACCGTGGCGCAGACGGCAACTTTACCGCCGAAAACTGGTCGCCCCGACCTTCGGGTCTGCTCGGGCCGGTCACGCTGCGACCGGTGAAACGGACGTTTTAAGGGAAATGGCTTGTTGGGTCAAGGCTCCGGATTGGTTAGCGGCTTACCGGTCATAATAGTCTTTGGGTCGGGCTCAGCAACGCCGATATCAGTATCGGTAGTTTTTTGTAAAGGTTATAAAAAAAGCCTGACACAATGCGGTCAGGCTTTTTTGCTGTTAGTTTTAGTCTACTTTTTTTCTGTCGACAGGGAGTTGATCCAGGCGGCAATCTTTACCGCGTCTGCCTTCGGAACCTGTGGCATCGGCGGCATTTCTGTCGCATAATCCGGCCAGTTTTGTGGCTTCGGATTGTGAATCAGCTCAACAATCTGTTCGTTGGTATAGCCTCGTTTGGCGACTTCGGAATAGGCCGGACCTACCTGACGCTTGTTCGCCTGATGGCAGGCCAGACAGGTATGTTTCGCTAACAAGCCTTTTACTTCGTCGTACGTTGGTGCTTTGGCACTGGCAACCGCTTCGGTTTTTGTTGACGCCGGTTTGGTGGCGGCACCGGTTTTGGGTGCGGTTTTCGGGCGACCATTGCCTGTTTCCGGTCGACCACTTGGGGTCGCCCGTACGGGGGCGGCGGCCGGTGTTTCGGCTGCTTTGGCTTCAGAACTGAACGTGCTTACTTCGCTCATGGCCAGTTTCTGGCCGGTCGGAATGTTGTTCAGCGTATAGAACGCCAGCGGGTGAACCAGTGAGTACGAACCATCGGTGCTGCGAACACCATCCAGACGGATTTCGTGGATGTGGTAGCGGCGCAGGTTGTCCACAATGATGCGGGCTTTCATACCGTCGGCCGACAGTTTAACGCCTTTAATTGCGTTTGTTTCGCGGTTTACCGGCGGACTGCCGTATACCGGGTGGTATTTGTAGATAAAGCTGCTGACCGAATACGAAGCCAGATCTTCGGCCGACTTGCGGTCAACCGGCGATGTAAATTCGATTTCGAAGCCGTCCGGCATGGCACGGACCGCCTTCATCTCGAATGGCATCTTTTCGTTCCAGACCAGTCGTTGCAGACCTTCCGTTGCTTCACCGGCAGAGCCCCAGCCACGGTTAGTTTCACCGACAAACAGGGAACCGTCATTGCCCCACGCCATTCGGAGTACACCCGACTGGAAGCCGGCGCGGAAATCGAAAGCCGCTCCCTGGAATTCGCCGTTTACTTTCTCCATGTAGACGCGCATGATCTTGCTCTGGCCCTGATCACCAACCAGCAGCTGACCGCTGAACGGACCGAAGCTGCCTTCCGGAATCGCCACAATTTCGGAGTTCGAAATCCCGAAAATACCGTGAGGTAACCAAACCGCCGGTAGCTGCAATTCAGGGAACTGCTCCTTCAGCGTGTAGAGTGGAATCGGTGTTTCGTCGGCTACGTTTTCCGGTTTGATGGCGCGGCCCTGCTCGTTCCGGCGTTTCCGCGGGTCGATTTTGGCATACAACTGCTGCTGCGTCAGCTTTACCGGTGAGTTCGGCATATTAGACCAGCGGAGACCGGCCGGGTGACCTACCCACGCGCCTTTTTTCAGGTGCCATACACCACCCGAGCCAATCCAGTCGCCCTGGTTGTCGGAGTAGAACAGTTCACCGTCGATCATACCCAGGCCGCAAGGAGAGCGAACCCCCGTTGCCCATGGTTCCATTTTACCATCTTCGGTGATGTGCATCACCCAGCCCCGCCACGGGACACGGCTTTCGCCCGCCCACCATTCTTCGTCACCGAAGGCTACATTGCCCGATACGAAAAACGAGCCGTCCGGTGCGATTTTAGGCCCGAAGCTGTATTCGTGGTAGTGACCCGATAACGGCCACGAGAAAATCGTTTTCAGCAAATCAGCTTTGCCGTCTTTATTTGAATCGACCAGTTTGGTCAGTTCACCGCGCTGCGCGCAATACAGGGAGCCGTCTTTATAGGCCAGACCCAGAATTTCGTGCAGCCCTGAGGCATATTTACGGAAAAACGGCCGGCGGCTGGTCGGGTTTTCAACGATGAATACATCACCGCGACGGGTGCCGATGCCCAGATCACCGTTCGGCAGTACAGTCAGACCGCCGACTTCGAGCAGGGTCCCTTCCGGAGCCGGTACCCGCATGATCCGGAAAAAATCTTCTTCTTTCGGAGATTCCTGCGCCTGCGCCGTCGACAGGAAAGCCGTCATCAGGCAGGTGGAAAGCAAAAGTTTATGTAAGTTTCTCATGGAGTTTAGAACAGAATCGAATAACTCAGTTTACCACTGCTGACCGGAACAATCAGTTCCTGGCGGTTGCCGGCCGGACGAATCACCGGTTTAACGTTGCCCGCCGTTTTGATGTAGTACGACTTGCCGTCGATCAGGTACGAACCGTCGCCGGCCGCTTCAATCGAAGCACCATCCGCCAGACGGGCGTACAGATTTGCCGCCGGATTGCTGATGGTGATGTCGCGCTGAATACCGTTACCATTGTCGAGCACACGGATCATGTCCTGCACGCCTGAACCGAAGATTTTGTACAGGAACGTCGGGCGGTCGCTTTCGTCAAGCGAATAGCCTTCTGTTTTGAAGCCGGTACCGGTGGTGTCGGTAACCCAGGCTGCCTGCGGTGAGCTCAGTTTGTTCAGCACCAGTTGCGGCAGACCCAGCCGCTGCACCATACCCGTCGGCCGCGATGAACCGTCGCCCCGGCTGTTCCACATCGGTGTTGCATCCAGGAACTGACCACGCCATACCTGTACGAGGAACCCGTTGTCGAGGTCGTAGGTGTAGTGAATCTGCTCCGGACTACCCACCGAAATACCGTGCGTTACCCGCATCCGGCGGCCCATGCCGTTCTCGTTCGGAACGTCCATGAAGCTGCGCAGGATTGTGTTGTTCGGCGCGTGAATCAGGATCGGGCCGTTGTCGTTGAAGCCCCCTTCGGCCAGGTTATCGCCGATGAAAAACTCACGGAGTCCTGAACCCTGGAGCGACAGACCGATTGACGGCGTGGCGCGGCCCTGTACTTTTGAATAGATAATTTCAACCGGTAAATCACCGGCCGGCAGCGAAACAGAGGCTGAGGAGCGGCGGTTTGAGTTAGCCCATGGGAAAACCGTCTGGTTGTTGATTTTCATGGATGTAAACCCGCCTGCACCGGCCAGATTGAAGGCATATTCGCCTGCTTCCTTAATGTTGAGTAAACCAGAATAGCGCACTAGAAAGTTATTCGGACTAACGGTAACGTTGGCCGTTAGTTTGGGGGCTGTTCCCTTTGCTTCGGGAGCCGCCTGACCCAGGGCATTTTCCTTGTCAAACTGACCTGCGTATACCGCGTAGGTTAGGCCGGTCAGTTCCGGACGAGGTTTATTATAAACGGTATACCGGATATTGCGGAACGCTACCGGGCCATGGTCGCCCTGAATCAGCAGCGGCCCAATGGCAACTTCGTCGTTCTTCAGCGGACCACGTGTCGGGCCGGTTAGCTCCACGTTTTCGTGGATCGTCACGCCGTTCAGGTCAATGCGCAGGATTTTAGCGTTTTCGATTTTCTTACCGCTTTTGTCGAAGCGCGGCGCCTGGAACGAAATCCGCATGCGCTGCCACAGGCCGGGCGCTTTCGTTGCGTTCTGGCGGGCGGCATGGCCTTCGTAGCCTTTCTGGCCTTCCGGACGGCTTTCGTCCCAGCGTTGGTAGATCGATCCGTTGTCGCCGATTTTCGCCGTTTTCTGGCCCCAGCTGTCGATCAGCTGGATTTCGTAGCGGCCCTGCAGGTAGATGCCTGAGTTGGAGCCTTTGGCCATCATGTACTCAAGGTCAAGGTCGAGGTCGCCGTGTTCGAGGGCCGACAACAGGTTGGCCTTCTCGCGGTCGGTCGGCAGGTTCACCAGCACACCGGAGCCGGATTTGCTGGTCAGCACGTTGGTTTTGGCAAAATCAGCCGTGACGTCGCTGGCGATCTGCCAGTTTTTGCCGACGTTACCGCCGCCCGGATTCCGGAAAGCACTCAAGTCGTTGAGCGAAACCGTGTTCGGTTGACCGTTCTGGGCCATAGCCGGGCTGAAAAGGCCCAGGCTCAGCAGCCAGCAGCCGGTGGCAACCGAACGCGTAAGCACTTGTGAGGGTTTTGTGAGCATTGAAAAACAAGGATTAAATTTGGTGTTTAAGGGTTCGGGATAGCGCGTTTATTTTTTGTCAGTTGAATACGAATAAGGAGCATCCTCCGGCTTTGTGCCCCGCTGCTTGTTCGGCGTGGCACTCATGTTTACATCAATGGTTGCTCCCTGTAACAGCGCCTGATGGCTCAGCCACGTTTTTGCATACGGTTTGCCATTTACAGAAACCGTATTGATGTACCGGTTATCGACACTATTATTAGAAGCATTGATAACCACTTTTTTACCGTTCTCCAGGGTGAGTGTTGCTTTCTTAAACAGCGGTGAGCCGATCACATACTGGTCGCTGGCGGGGCAGACAGGGTAGAAGCCAAGGGCCGTAAAGACATACCAGGCCGAGGTCTGGCCATTGTCTTCGTCGCCGCAGTAGCCGTCCGGCGTCGGCAGATACAGGCGGTTCATCACCTCACGCAGCCAGTACTGGGCTTTCCACGGTTCGCCGGCGTAGTTGTAGAGGTAAATCATGTGCTGAATCGGCTGGTTGCCGTGGGCATACTGGCCCATGTTGGCAATCTGCATTTCCCGGATTTCGTGGATGACACCACGGTAGTAGCTTTCGTCGAAAACCGGCGCGAGGCTGAACACCGAATCCAGCTTGGCCGCGAATTTCTGACGGCCGCCCATCAGGTCGATCAGGCCCTGTACGTCGTGGAAAACCGACCAGGTATAGTGCCAGCTGTTGCCTTCTGTAAAGGCATCACCCCACTTAAACGGATTGAACGGAGTCTGGAACTGTCCGTCCTGATTCTTACCGCGCATCAGACCGGTCTGCGGGTCAAACAGGTTGCGGTAGTTCTGCGAGCGTTTGGCAAACAGGTCAATTTCGGCCTGCGGGCGTTTCAGGGCTTTCGCCAGCTGGTAAATGGCAAAGTCGTCGTAGGCATATTCGAGGGTACGGGCGGCGTTTTCGTTGATTTTTACATCATACGGCACATACCCCAGTTTGTTGTAATACTGCGCGCCACGGCGGCCGACGGCATCCATCGGGCCTTCGTTATTGGCGTTTTTCAGCAGGGCTTCGTACAAGGTGTTAATGTCGTAGCCACGGCCGCCTTTCAGATAGGCTTCGGCCACGATAGACGCCGAGTTCGATCCCACCATCACGTTCCGCAGGCCAGGGCTTGCCCATTCCGGCAACCAGCCACCTTCTTTGTAGGCATTGGCCAGGCCTTCCTGCATCTGGTTATTCAGCGACGGGTACATCAGGTTCAGGAACGGAAACAGCGACCGGAACGTATCCCAGAAGCCGGTGTCGGTAAACATATAACCCGACCGCACCTCGCCGTTGTAGGGGCTGTAGTGAACCACCTTGTTGGCGGCATCAATCTCGAAAAACTTGCGCGGGAACAGCAGGGCGCGGTACAGACACGAGTAGAACGTGCGCGTCTGGTCGATGCTGCCGCCTTCGATTTTCACGCGGTTCAGTTCCTTGTTCCAAGCCGCTTTGCCTTTGGCCATTACGCCGTTGAATGAGTCGGTGCCCAGTTCGCGCAGGTTCAGTTCGGCCTGCTCGTAGCTGATAAACGACGAGGCGACGCGGATGTGCACCTGTTCGCCTTTGGTCGTTTTAAATCCGACAACAGCGCCAACGTGAGCCGCCTGAAGTTCGAGGGTGTCTTTCGCTACTTTGTAGTTTTTCCAGCCCTGCGCCATGGCAAACGGCTTGTCGAACGTCAGGACAAAGTAATTTTTAAAATTGGCAGGAACCCCGCCGCTGTTTTTGGTGGTATATCCGATGATTTTCCGTTGCGACGGGATCACTTTTACGTATGAGCCACGATCGTACGCATCGAGAATAACAAATGAACTGTCGGATTTAGGAAACGTCAGCCGGAACATGGCAGCCCGTTCCGTGGGGGCAATTTCGGTGGTAATGTCGTGATCAGCGAGGTAGACGCTGTAGTAGTAGGGTTTGGCCACTTCGGATTTGTGGGAAAACCAGCTGGCCCGGCTATCTTCGTCGATCCGGAGTTTGCCGCTGACGGGCATGATCGAGAACTGGCCGTAATCATTCATCCAGGGCGATGGCTGGTGTGTCTGCTTAAACCCGCGGATTTTGTCGGATGCATACGTATACGCCCATCCGTTTCCCATCTTGCCGGTTTGCGGCATCCAGAAATTCATCCCCCAGGGCATGGCAATGGCAGGGTAGGTGTTTCCGTTGGAAAGCGACGGTTTGGAGTCGGTGCCCATCAGAGTATTAACCCACTCGACAGGGTCGCTAACATTGGTAACTTGCTGGGCGTTGGCCTGGTAAACCAAACCGGTAGTGAGTAGTAAAGCGATTAGGCGTTTTTTCATTTTTATATAATCCCCCGGCTCGTTGGTAACCAGGTACAGGATTCACGGTAAATAGCCCTGAACTGCCAATAAGTACAGGATGTCAAGACAGCGGGCGGATCACTTAATCACAAAGCACACAAACGTTGTCTGATGGTTTTATACCACATAGCCACATAGAAAAATAAAGATTTATTATCTCTTATGTGCCCTATGTGACTATGTGGTATATTCATTTACGGCCGATTAGTAGCCGGGGTTTTGTTTCAGGTTCGGGTTCGCTGCCATCTGGAGCTGCGGAATCGGGAACAGGTTCTTCGACTCGTTGCTTGGCTGGTGATCCCACCATGAATACGTATGGAATGCTCCGAAACGGATCATGTCGGTACGGCGCTTGCCTTCGAAGATAAACTCACGACCGCGCTCTGCCAGTAGTTCCGGCATCGTCAGGGTGGTAGTTGTATACGCTTCTTTGGCGAAATCAGCCGCGCTGAATGCCCGCTTGCGGGTATCGTTGATCAGCTGAACGGCTTCGGCCGTGGCCGTTCCGTTGTTTTTGCGCATCAGGGCCTCGGCCTTGTTGAAATAAATGTCGGTCAACCGGTACAGCGCCCAGTCGTTGCTCCAGTATTTCGCTTCTGACTGACGGCCCGGGCGGTACTTATTAAAGCGCGCGCCGCTGTTTTCCTCCCCGTCGATCATCGTCGAACGGGTACCGCCTTCCGATGCACGACGGATTTCCTTCACGAATACCAGCTGCTTTCCTTTGTATTCTTCCGTTGCCAGTACCGGCTGCGACGGGTTCGTTGCATATACCTGCGGACCGATCAGCATCCAGGTCGATTTCCGGAGGTCGTTGTCCTTGAACGCGTCGTAGGCGCTCGGGATAACCACCACACCGTTGTTGCCGTTGGCGTCACCGTCGTAGATAAACCGCTGAGCAAAGTGGTAGAAGTCGCCGCTCCAGCCGCAACGGGTCGGCGTAAGCTGGTAGTCATACACCAGCTGAAACAGGATTTCCTTTGAGTTGTCGTTGGTATTGCTGTACGTGGCGAGCAGGTCGGCATCCAGAGCCGGAGTGCCGTTCAGGCCGCCGGTTTCGCCCTTGAGGATTTTATCGCAAGCCGCGATACACTCATCCCAGCGGGCCGTGCCTGACCACACCTGAGCGTTCAGGTACAGTTCCGACAGCATCGAGTAACCGGCCGCCTTGGTAACCCGGCCGATCATGGCCTTGCTCAGGTTCGGCAGCTTGTCAACGTTTTCTTTCAGTTCTTTTTCGACAAAGGCAAAGATTTCGGCACGCGGCACCGTCGGCGGACTCAGGGGCGTTCCCACTGTAGTTACGAGCGGGATATTGCCGTAGAGGTCCATGAGCTTCATGTAGTGGTACGCCCGGAACACTTTCAGCTCAGCCAGGAAGGCGTCGCGCTCCTGGTTGGAGACACCGGCTGCCTGGAAGTTGATTTTGTCAAAATCACCGATGGTGTTGTTACAGAAACCGATACCGGTGAAAATCAGCCGCCATGGGTCCCAGATGTTGCTTTCGGTGTATACCCAGCTGTGGCCGTGCAGACGGATCCACTGCGCGTCATCGTAGCCGTGACGGCCTTTTTGCGGCCATGCCAGCTGATCGGCCGAGAATTCGTTCAACCGCCAGAAGCTGCGCTGACCGGTCGGGGCCATCCAGGCATTGGCGTGGGTATAAGGCCGTAGTACGGCCGACAGAATTTCCTGACGGTTATTGTAAAAGTTATCGGCACTGATCTGGCTATACAGCGTTTCGTCGAGGTTTGTGCAGGCATTCATGCCTGACATAACGCCAACCAGGCCGGTCATCAAAAGTCCTTTTGTTATGCGATTCATAGGGTAGGTTCTGATTAAAATCCGACATTAAGACCAACGGTGAATGAGCGGGTGCGCGGATAGAAGCCGCGGCCGTCGATACCAGGTGCCAGCCCTGTATCGTCTACTTCAGGGTCTAAGCCCCTGTAGCCGGTGATCGTAAGCAGATTGCGTCCTGTTGCATACAGACGGAGATTGCGGACAAACGGCGTCTTGAACTTAAAGTTATAGCCCAGGGTCAGGTTATCCAGCTTCACGAAGTCGCCGCGCTCCAGGTAATAGTCAGAGTACTGCAACACGTCGTTGATCTGGTTGTTGCGCGTAATGGCATCCAGTAATACGTTGTTTGGCAGATACACTTTGTTACCCGAGAACGCCTGCTGCAGGTTCAGGATGTCGAACTTAAACTTGCCGCGGAAGAAAACGGTCAGGTCAAAGTTCTTGTATTTCAGGTTGTTTGTCCACGACAGATAATATTTTGGAATACCGTTGCCGATGTACGAGAAGTCGTCGTTCGGTACGATTTTGTCGGCCGTTACCGCTTCGCCGGTAGCTTTGTAGAACAACCATTTGCCTTCCGGTGTGAAACCGGCGAAACGCTTCCCGTAGAAGCTGCCCAGCGGACCGCCTTCAATCGTACGGATGGCTGGCCCGAGGGCACCGAAACCACCGATATCACCGAATGTCAGGAACGTAACCTTGAACACGTCGTCCGAGAAGGCAACCAGCTTGTTTTTCTGCCAGCTTCCCATCAGGTCCATATCCCAGCGGAAATCACCTTTTTTCATGATGTTACCGCTCAAGGTTACTTCGATACCGTTGTTGTCAACCGTACCTACGTTCGTAAACAGCGTCGACTGGATATACGGCGGCAACTGCGTGTTGAAGTTACCCAGCAGGTCGGTTGTCCGGCGTTTGTACACCTCGATAGCGCCCGACAGGCGGTTGTTGAACAGACCGAAATCAAGACCGACGTTTACTTCGTTTTTCCGTTCCCAGCGCAGGTTCGGATTCGGGTTGTTGTTCGGGCCATACGTCTGACGCCATACACCATCGTCGTTCAGGTAGAGGTTACCTGTGCCCAGCCGTACCAGCGACTGGTAGTTCGGAATACCCTGGTTACCCGTTACCCCGAAACCGGCACGCAGTTTCAGGTTGTTGATGAAGGTATACTGGTTCATGAACGGCTCGTTGGTGATGTTCCAGCCCGCCGATACCGCCGGGAAGTTACCGAACTTGTTGTTGGCACCGAAACGTGATGAACCTTCGCGACGCAGGATAAACTGCAACAGATACTTGTCTTTGTAATCGTAGTTGATCCGGCCGAAGAACGCGATCAGCTTGTTGTCTTCCTTACCGCTGGCCAGGGATGATTTACCCAGCTGGATAAAGTTACCGGCACCAAGGTTGTTTTCTTCGAAGGCATTGTTCAGGAAGCCCGAGTTGGCTGCTTCAAACGACTCAGCCACACCATACTGGTAGCTGTAACCAGCCAGAGCACGGATTGAGTGGTTGTCGTTGAAACGACGGCTGTACTCCAGTGTCGATTCGAACGTGTAGTTGTTCGACAGGTAATTCCGCTTACGGCCGTAGCCTGTACCGTTTACCGGCGTACCGTTCAGCGTACCGATCTGTGAGAAACGCGAATCTGTCCGGCGGTATTCGTTATCGTTCTGGGAATCCCGCATCAGGGCACCGAATACCGATGCTTTCAGTCCGTCGATTGGTTCCAGCGTAAACCGGACATCAGCCGATGTCGTCTGCTGATCGCGGCGGTTTTTCTCCTGATTCAGGCGGCCGATCGGGTTCGTGGTTGAGCCTTCTTCGTAGTACTTACCGTTGGTATCGAACACCGGCTGTGTCGGGTTCCGGCCCAGCGCGTTTTCAAAGTCGCCGGTTGAACCACCCAGCAGGTTAGCACGGTTGAAGTTTGTGGCCAGGTTTACCTGAGCCGTTAACCGGTCGTTCAGTCCGCGCTGGTTGAAGCTCAGACGGCCGCCGTACTGCCGGCGCCAGTTCTGGATCGTAATCGGGTTGGCTTCGTTGTAGTACATCGACGCCCGGTAGTTGCTGTTGCTGCTACCACCCGACATTGCCAGGTTGTGGTACTGGCTGATGTTCTGCTTGTCGAGCAGCAGATCGTAGAAATCCGTTGACGCGCCGAGGTCCTGCATCTGACCGGCCTTCACGTTGGCCGGGTCATTGCGGTAATTCCGCCATTCTTCGGCCGTCAGGTAACGGGGGCGCTTGGCTACTACTTCGCGCTGTGCATAGGTCGAGTAGTCGAACCGGGCAGGACCCGCCTTGCCTTTTTTCGTTGTGATCAGGATAACGCCGGCGTTGGCCCGGGTACCGTAGATGGCAGCGGCCGACCCGTCTTTCAGAACGTCGAATGATTCGATATCGTCCTGTTGCAGCAGGTCCAGGTTACCGCCCGGAATACCATCGATAACGACCAGCGGTGAGCGGTCGCCGTTGATCGAAACGATACCCCGCAGCTGGATCGCCACGCCTGAGTTCGGGTTGTTGCCCTGCGTACGGGTAATCTGCAGACCGGCTACTTTCCCCTGGATCAGATCAAGCGCGTTCCGTGTACCACCCTGGTTGAAGTCCTCTACCTTCACCGACGTAACGGCTGAGGTAACTTCGGCGCGGCGCTGGGTACCGTAACCAACCACGACTACCTCATTCAGCGAACGGACATCCGATTCCAGAATGACGTCGATGGTCAGGCGGTTGTTTACCGGCACTTCCTGCGACTTGAAGCCGATCGACGAAATAACCAGCACCGAATTTCCTTCCGGAACGTTCAGGCTGAAGCGGCCTTCCACGTCGGTTACCGTACCGACGGTTGAGGTGCCTTTCAGCAACACCGTGGCACTTGGCACCGGCTTGTTGGTTTCGTCGAGTACCCGGCCGCGAACGGTCAGAGGAGGCATCGCCGTCGATAGCGGAATAGTGGGCAGTTTGAGGGCAGCGGGTGCGCCCCGAAACACCAGCGAACCACGGCTCAGGACGATCCGGTTACCGATCATCTCATAGCGGATCGACAGAGGCTCAAAGAGTTCTGTTAATACACTGGCCAGACTTTCGTTGGATGCCCGCAGGGAAACCTGCCGGTTTGCCTGGATCAAATCTGGACTATACGAGAACTTAACGTCGGCTGCTTTTTCCAGCCGGCCAAGCACTTCGCTTATCCGTTTATTGGCGATCTGAAGTGTAATCCGACGATCTAATGCGCCCTGCGCACGTCCATCGAGTGCGAGGGAAACATTCGTAAATAAAGCTGCTAATATTACTTGTAGTAAAGTTAACTTCATGACAGTCCATCCAATATTCTTGGAGAATAGGTGTCTTTTCATAACTTTGAATCGGGTTTTGTTTTTTGGTTAGGCAAAATCTTCCCTGCCATCCGTTTTTCGGATGTTCTACACAGGACCTGGGGATCTTCGGGAGTCAGTGATGGTGGTGCATTACTGACTCCTTTTTTATTGATAACGCGTTTAAGCCATCGTAAACGTATAGTATTAGTTAATAATTCAGGGTTTTTGGTAACAGGGATTCAGGAAATCAGGATCAAGGGTGGCAGCCTCTTCCGGATACGACAATCTGCGTAGCCTGTATGTCCCAGTTTGCTTCGACAGTTGCACAGATGATGTCGAGCTTTTGCGCCAGCGTTCCTTCCCGTAAGTCAGCGGTCAGGCGGCAGTTGCCGACTGCCTGATTGGAAAAAACAACCGGTAATCCATACGATCGTTCAATGTCTTTAAACACTTCCCGAACAGGAACGGCCTGATAATCAGCGTTGACCGGCTGGAACGCAAGCGCTTTGGCATCACTTGTTTCGTTCGGTTTGGTCTGCACCAAACGGGCATCTGTACGACTATATACAGCCTGCTCGTTTGGTGACAGAACCATTCCGGTCAATTTATCAGAAGTAAGTTGTTCGGGTGCACGCGTAATGTCTGCCTGTGGGAAAACCGATACCCGGCCGGACCGGACAGTAACCACCACATCTTTGGCGCCGCTGTAGGCGCGGACGTTAAAACTGGTGCCTAATACCTTCGTTACAAGATCGTTGGCATAGACGATAAAGGGTTTATGAGAGTCTTTGGCTACGTCGAAATAGGCCTCGCCGTCAAGGGTAACTTCCCGGCGATTGCCCGACAACGTTTTGTCGTAGGTCAGGCGGCTGTTTTTTTGCAGAATAACAGAGCTGCCGTCCGTCAGCACGACGAATACAGGCTGTTGGGTGGTGTTTACTTTTTCGACAAGTTGCGGCGGTGTTGACGTAGCGGATTGGTGAGTCAGTGTTTGCTGAGACGGTGCCGTGTCCGGATAAAGCAGCCACCAGCTTAGCCCGGCCACTACCGCCACGGAGGCGGCTGCGACCCAGCGGAACCGGCCCCATACCGGACGGGCGACCGGTTCAGGACTGTGGGGCTCTTCCTGGTTTTGTACAATCTGCTGGTGAATTGCCTGCCAGATAGCATCCTCTTCGGCCGGATTTGCCGTACCCGCCAGCCGGGTCGTGACCTCGCTAAGTTTATGCACGAGATCCGTCGCTTGCCGGACCGTTTCCCCTTGTTCGGGATGCTGGTCCAGAAAGAGCTGCCAGTATTTTGAAGAGGCTTCGTCGGGACTCTTTACCCATTGCCGGAAATAGGAATCGGCAACAAAATCCTCCCGTCGGTAATTTTTTTCTTTCATGCTTCAGGCACCGTTCTACAGACAATAGAGCAGAACCGGCCCGAACAACTCAGGGATTTTAAAAAAAATTAAAAATAGTTTAAAAGCATGCAGAGAATCAGGGAGAAATCGGTCAGCGAAACGCGCAGAGCAGCAAAGGCGCGGTTGAGATTGTTGATCACCGACTGATGATTGATGCCCATGATGCGGGCAATTTCGTCGTTGCTGAAGTTGTGAAAGAAGGCCAGCATAATGGCTTCGCGCTGGCGGTTGGGCAACGCCTCAATCGCGCGCTGCAACCGGTGCTGCTGATCGGTCAGGGTTTCTTCTTCCGTCAGAATCAGCTCAATGGAAGGAGTGAGCAGCAATTCTTCGTCGATCGGCGCTTCTTCGGTGCTGACTGTCAGGGCTTTCTGTTGCAGATTGGTCAGTCTGTTCCGGAGTACGCGGAACAGGTAAAATTTGATCGTATGCAGATCGCGGAGGTTTTCCCGGCGTTTCCAGATTTCGATGAATACGTCCTGAATAGCGTCTTTCACCAGATCATGATCCGTTGACAGGCGTTTGCCATAGCCGAGCAGAGCCGATGAGTGGGTCCGGTAGATTTGCTCAAATGCCTCTATATCTCCTTGCCGGAAAGCATCCCAGAGGACTGATTCGTTGTGATATGTAGACAAGTTTGCCAAAAAGTAGTACCAATCATTGAGCAACTATCCTACAAATTTAACACAAAAAAACCGGTTTTGCTTAGTCCAGGGAAAACTTGCAATTGTCATACTGGCAGATAGAAATCGTGGGGTAACGGTACGGTAAGTAACGAGTGTTTTAAAAAAAGAGGAGAGTTTCCTAAGTTTGGCCCCCAATTTGCTGAACATCATCCGAAATCGTTTACCCCGACCCCGAAAAATGGAAGAAATAGCGTTTACTATGCAGCTGAAGCCAGGCGTTGACGCAGAATACAAGCGCCGGCACGATGAAATCTGGCCTGAATTATCGGCCTTACTGACGGAAGCCGGTGTCCGGGATTATTCTATTTTTCTGGATAGGTCAACGGGCCGCCTCTTTGCGGTACAGAAGCGCATGGAAGGGCATACAACGGATACCTTGCCTGCCCTCGACATCATGAAACGCTGGTGGGCTTACATGGCCGACCTGATGGATACCAATCCGGATAACTCACCGGTGGTCATCGCCCTCGAACGGGTCTTTCATATGGACTAGTTGGTTCATTCGATAATGCCGGCTCAATCTATTTGTTTTAAAAGTCGTTTACTGAATATGAATACGCGTATACTACCCGGAAAAGCAATGTGTAACGGAATGAGGAAAGGGCAGAAACTAATGCTTCAGGCTTTACTGTGGGCATTGGCCGCCGGTGTGGTGCAGCCGGTTATGAGTAACCCTAAAAAGGAACAGTCGGTGAAAAAAACGACGGAGGTGAAAAAGACTACCCGCACGGCGGCAACCAAACGGCTGGACACTAAAAAAGTGGCGACGGCGGCCAGCGTGGTAACCATGCCGCTGCTGGGCGAAAAATACGCGCGGGTGGTGGTGAAAGACCGGAAACTGAGCGGAGCCGTGTTTTATCTGGCTCCCGGTCACGGCGGTCCCGATCCGGGCGCGATCGGCCAGTATGGTGTTCATAAACTGGCCGAAGATGAATATGCTTATGACGTAACTATCCGCCTCGCCCGGGTTTTAGTAGAACACGGCGCTACGGTATACATGACAGTACAGGACAAAAACGACGGTATCCGGGACGAAAAAATCCTGAAACTCGACCATGACGAGGTGGCGTACCCGAATCTGGCGATTCCGCTGAACCAGACAGCCCGTCTGAAACAGGGAACGGATGCGGTTAACCAGCTACATAAAAAACATAAGAATGCTTACCAGCGGTTGCTGGCCATCCATGTCGATAGCCGGAGCGAGCGGGAAATGATCGACGTGTTTTTCTACCACCACCAGGACAGTGTGGCGGGCAAACGCCTGGCGACCACCTTGCAGCAGCGTTTCGGGAATTGCTACCGGCGTTGTCAGCCCAACCGCTCGTATCTGGGCAGTGTGTCGGAGCGCAGCAGCCTGTATGTCGTCAAAAACAGCCATCCGCCGACCGTCTTCATTGAATTAGGCAATATTCAGAATACCAAGGACCAGCGCCGGTTCCTGATTGCCGACAACCGGCAGGCGCTGGCAAACTGGATTTACGAAGGTATTCAGGCCGATTATAAACGTCAGTAAGCGCGGCCGGTAAGGCCCGTTTATGAGTCCGGAAGCCGGGTTGTATGTCTCCTGTATAAGGCGGCACACAGCCCGGTTTTCTGTTTTCTGCACGCGTACAGAACGAGCCGTGCACGTATAAAAATGATACAATTCATCTGTCCTGGCAATGACTTACAAATTCAAAAAATAATCATAACAGGTAGGTACGGGAGGGTAAACGGGCTGGTTTAAGTCAAATTTGTCGCTATTAAAGTACTATTTGGTCAATACTATCAGTTTGAAACCTTTGATGTGATATGAGGAGATTGTTTTATGTATGTTCGTTCGCCCTGAGCGCGCTGCTACTGCTCAGCAGTATGGCGATGGCGCAGGTGATAACGGGTGTTGTTACAACATCCGAAAACGGTGAGCCGCTGCCAGGGGTAAACGTGGTGCAGAAAGGATCAAGTACCGGAGCTGTTACAGATGCAAAAGGCGCCTATAGCCTCAAACTGACCAATGCCGGCAATGCGGTACTGACGTTTTCGTTCATCGGTTATGTAACGCAGGAAATTCCGGTTAAAAGCCAGTCAGTCATTAACATTAAGCTGGAACCGGATACTAAATCACTCAGCGAAGTGGTGGTGATCGGGTACGGTACGGCGAAGAAAGCCGATGTAACCGGCGCTGTGGCGTCGTTCAATGCCAAAACAATTGACCAGCGGCCGATTCTCCGCGTCGATCAGGCGCTGGTGGGTCAGATGGCCGGTGTGCAGGTAAAGCAGACGAGTGGTGCACTGGGCAAAGGCTTCAGCATTCAGGTACGGGGTACGGGCTCTATTACGGCCGGTAACGAGCCGTTGTATGTGATTGACGGTTTCCCGCTGGCAACGGCCCGCCCGAACGGCTCGGGTAACTTTGCCACCGGTAACCCGCTGGATAACATCAACCCGAACGACATTGAATCAATTCAGGTCCTGAAAGATGCCGCAGCGGCCGCCATTTACGGGTCGCGGGCCGCCAACGGGGTTGTCCTGATTACTACCAAACGCGGTCAGTCGGGCCGTCCGAAAGTGACGCTGAACACCTTTACGGGATACATGGAGCGTAGCCGTAAACTGGACATGCTGAGTGCCGATGAGTGGGTCGACCGCGCGACGGAAATGATCAATGCCCAGTGGGTGGCATCGGCTCCGAACCGGACAGCCTCCCAAACCAACGAGCAGCGCCGCGTGATTCTGGGCCTGCCGGTCGGGCAGGTGAACACAACCTACATGACCGACGACCGCTGGGCACAGCCGGGCCACCCCGGCCTGCGCTACCTCGACTGGCAGGATGAGGCATTCCGCAAAGGCCTGACCCAGAACCATCAGCTGTCGGCCAGCGGCGGTAACGAATTTGTACGCTATTACATCTCGGGTAACTACGTCCGTCAGGAAGGTATGGTGATCAACACCGACTATACAGCCTATTCGGCACGGGCCAATGTGGAAGTCAATGCTAGCAAGAAGCTGAAACTGGGCCTCAACATCGCGCCGACCTATTCGGTGAACAACGATCCGGGCGTAGAAGGCAAGGACAACATTCTGCACCAGATGGTGAGCTTTACACCGGTACAGGAAGATACAATGGGGGTTTATCCGAACGTGGGCAACAACGGCCAGTACCGCTGGAGCGTGTCGCCGAACAGCCCGATCGGTAAGTTGCAGAACATCATCGGCGAAACGAAGCGGTTCCGCACGCTGACATCGACCTACGCGGATTACCAGATCATTCCCGGCCTGAACTTCCGGACAACCATCAACCTCGATAACACCGACAACGCGTCAAAATCATACACGCCGTACAGCGTATCCGGTTCATACCAGACCCGTCTGGCGCAGCTGACCACCCTGACATCGGGTTCGTTCAGCACGTACCGGAAGCGAACGTTTGTGAACGAAAATACGCTGACCTACAGCAAACTCTTTGCCGACAAGCATGACGTAACCGTTCTGGCCGGTCTTTCCTATAACTCGGACAAAATCGAGTCGGCATCGCTGAGCTCGAACGGCGGCTATAGCAGCAACGCCATTACAACGCTGAACGCAGCAAACGGGGTAACCGGCAACACGTCGGAAGCCCGTAACGTCCTGATTTCGTATTTCGGTCGGGTTCAGTACAGCTATGCCAGTAAGTATCTGCTCTCGGCCAGTATCCGCCGCGATGGTTCATCGCGCTTCGGGGCCAACACACGCTGGGGTGTATTCCCGTCGGCTTCGGTCGGCTGGCGCGTGTCGGAAGAGGCATTTATGAAGGCTGTGCCGGCAATCAACGACCTGAAACTGCGGGCCAGCTGGGGTACGTCGGGCAACTACAACATCGGTGATTATAGCACTATCCCGACACTGGGTACGTACAACTATACCTTTAACGGAGTGGCTGCCGTTGGTCAGGCACCGGCAGGGGTGACCAACCCTGATCTGGGCTGGGAAAACTCACGGACATTCGACGTTGGTTTCGACGTATCAGTCCTGAATAACCGGATTTCGGCCGCGTTTGATGTATACAACAAGCTGAACACGAATCTGTTGTTGAACGTACCGCTGCCGGGAGCAACCGGTTTCGCCTCGTACCTGAGTAACGCGGGTAGTGTCCGGAACACGGGCTGGGAAATTGAACTGAATACGCGGAATACAACCGGCGCCCTGAAGTGGAATACCTCGCTCAATTTCAGCCACAACGCCAATAAGGTGGTGTCGCTGGCCGGCGGTGTCGATCAGATCCTGATTCCGTCGTCGTTTGATATTTCGCATTCAATGCTGAAAATCGGTCAGCCGCTGTACAGCATCTACGTAGTGAAGCAGGTCGGTATTCTGAGTCAGCAGGACATTGACAACAAGGCCGCGCTCTACGGGTCGGAAACAGTCGGTGACCCGAAATACTTCGATGCCAACGGCGACGGTGTCATTGATGCCAACGACCGCGTGATTGTGGGCCGGCCGACGCCGAAATACATGTGGGGTATTACCAATACCCTGCGTTACAAAGGCTTTGACCTGACGGTGCTGGTACAGGGCCAGAACGGCGGTTCGATCTACTCACTGCTGGGCCGTGCGCTGGGCCGGACAGGTCAGGGCTTTACCGACAACGCCCTGGGCTTCTACCGTGACCGCTGGCGGTCGCCGTCTGATCCGGGTGCCGGTGTTGTCAGCAAGGCCTATTCGACATTCGGCCGGATCAAAAACACCGACTGGCTGTATTCATCGGACTATGTACGGGTACGGAACATTACGCTGGGCTATGATCTGGGCAGCCTGATGAAAACGAAATTCGTTCAGGGCGCGCGGATTTACATGACGGCTGAAAACTTCTTCGGATTCGATAAATACAAGGGTGGATTCAACCCTGAAGCGTCGAATACCGATTTGTCGGGTAGCTCGCAGTACCCTGAGCCGGGTGATTACGGCGGATTGCCGCTGCCTCGTTCGCTGGTCTTTGGTCTGAACGTAACGTTTTAATAAAACAGACATGAAATCATTCAAATCCTATATACTCCCTGCTTTAACGACTCTGGTACTGGCATCGTGTACCAGCGATCTGACGCAGATTCCTATTTCGCAGGCGACAACGGCTACGTTCTACACGCAGACTAATGACTTCCTGCAAGCTTCAAACGCAATCTATAACGATCTGCGGGGCTATCCGGACCGGCAGCTGAACCTGTCCGAAACGCGTTCGGACAACCTCTATGCCGTGTCGGATGGTGGTGTCCGTGACTGGGAAGGCATCAACAGCTTCCACAAAACGATTGCCTCGAACCCATACGTATCAGACGCGTGGAGTGCCAATTACAACGGGGTTTACCGCGCCAATGTGCTGCTCGATCAGCTGGCGAAAAACGGCAAGGTCATTACCGACCAGAGCCTGAAAACGCGCCTCGAAGCCGAAGCGAAGTTCCTGCGGGCGTTCTTTTACTTTGACCTGGTACGCTGGTTCGGTAAGGTACCGGTGATCGACAAACCGGCTACGGCCAATGAGGTACTGGCGATTCCGCGCAGTCCGGTTGAAGATGTGTACAAGCTGATTATCTCCGATTTACAGTTTGCCAATACCAACCTGCCCGAAACCTACGCCACCGCCGACAAAGGCCGGCCAACCAAATTTGCGGCAAAGGCGGCCCTGGCACTGGTGTACATGACACGCTCCGGTAAAAACTACGACATCGAAGGGCCGGGTGTGGGTGCCAATGAGTGGGGTAATGCGCTGTCGCTGCTGAACGAAATCATTGCCAGCGGTAAGTTCTCGCTGCAATCGAGCTATGCCAACGTGTTCTCCTACACCAACGAGAACAGCGCCGAGGTGATTTTTGACATTCAGTACCAGACCGGTCTGAGTCCGGTGGTGGGCGGCACATTCCCGTGGGTACTGGTACCGGATACCTGGTTTCAGTCGCAGGGGAAAGCGGTGCAGGGTGGTCTGACGATCCGGCCGGTATCGACCGACCTGCTGAACGCCTATGATGCCAAAGACACGCGCAAGGCATTTACCATCCAGTCGGGCTACGTCTACAATGGGGTGGCTGAAACACGCTCGTTCTTCAAGAAATACGTTGATCTGACCAAGGTGCCAACCAACCGCGTTGACTGGCCGATCAACTTCATTGTGTTCCGGTATGCGGATATTCTGATGCTGAAAGCCGAATGCATCCTGCGCGGGGCGTCGGGTGCGCAGGCCGATGTAGATGCCATCGTGAACCAGATCCGGACACGTGCCGGGCTGGCCGCAACGACCAATGTAACGCTGACACAGTTGCTGAAAGAGCGCCGGCTCGAATTTGCGGCAGAGGGCTCGCGCTGGCATGATCTGGTGCGGTTTGGCGTGGTGGATACGGTTATTCCGGCCTGGGTAACGGCCGAAGATATACAGAAAGTGATGCTGCCGTTCCAGAAAAACTACATCCTGTATCCGGTTCCGCAAACCGAGCTGGACGTAAAGCAGGGCCTGTACGTCCAGAACGCCGGTTATTAGGCTATTATGTAGCACGGATTGGCAATCCGTGTTACCGGACTAGTTTGCTGATTATTTGTTTGTAAACCGACTTCCCGATTGCCTTTGCTTTCGGGAAGTTTTGTTTGTTATGAGAAAACTCATTCTGTTGCTTACCGGCCTTTGCCTGCATACAGCGCTGTTTGCCCAGATGCAGCCGGGCTGGCACAACCAGCCGCGTACCCTGCATTACCGTCCCGACGGCGGCGATTTTGTCACGGTCAACGGGAAGCGGCGGTTTAACCGGGCATTGTACGGGACCAACACCGCCTTCCGCGCCGAAGCGGGGGATCTTCCGGAGTTTGCGCTCTACCTGCCGGGTATCGGCGGTACGCTGCGGCTGGGGCTGGCGGCAAACGGAACGGGTAAATGGCTGATAGACGCCGGCAGCATTACGGCCCGCTACCGGCCGGGAGCCATGCTCTATACCATTGAAGACCCCTTGTTAGGCAAGGCTACCCTGCACCTGACGGTATGGGCCATGAGCGATGCCGAGGGGCTGCTGGTCGAGGCACGTGCTACCGGAACGTTGCCCGAAGGGGTGTCGCTGGTGTATGCCTTTGGCGGTGCGACGGGTAAGAAACTGAACCGCGACGGTGATATTGGTGCTGACCCTGAATCGAGCTTTTACCTGAAACCCGAAAACTGTGCGGCCAACCAGATTGACCTGAACGCATCCGGCTTTACGCTCCATTTCGGGGCTGCTGCTCAGCGGCGGAAACTGATTGGGACGTTCCCCGCCGGTACCACGCTGAAAACCGGCGACGCCGGGAAGCAAGCCTCTCCGGCTGAGCTGCTGCGTTCGGAAGCCGCCGGTGCGCCGGTGGTAGTCGGGTCGGTGGTGTTAGCGGCCGGTGTGCCGGTGGTTGCGGGCATTCAGGTGCCCGGTGCGCGCCAGACACTGACCGCTGCCGAACTGCCGGCGCTGGCTGTGCAGGCCGAACAGGCCCGGAAAGCACTGGCTGACCGGGTCATTATCCGGACGCCGGACCCATGGATCAATACCCTGGGTGGTGCCCTGAGCGTGGCGGCCGATGCCATCTGGGAAACGCCCACGTACATGCACGGGGCCGTGGCCTGGCGCATGCGGCTGAATGGCTGGCGGGGACCGTATGCCGGTGACCCGCTGGGCTGGCACGACCGGTCGCGGACCCACTTCCGGGCCTATGCCAAATCGCAGCTCACCGAACCGCTGACGGGCCCGAATGTGCCGGACACCCTGCTGCACTTTGCCCGGCAGCAGGAAAAGCTGGGGAATACCGTGTTCAGCAGCGGCTACATCTGCCGGAACCCCAACGGTGATTTCCGGCCACACCACTATGACATGAACCTCGTCTACATCGACGAACTCCTCTGGCACATCAACTGGACGGGCGACCTGACGTTTGTCCGTGAAATCTGGCCGGTGCTGACCCGCCACCTGGCCTGGGAGAAACGCAATTTCGACGCCAATAACGACGGACTTTACGATGCCTATTGCTGTATCTGGGCCAGCGATGCCTTGCAGTACAGCGGGGGCGGGGTGACGCATTCGTCGGCCTATAACTACCGCGCTAACCGCATAGCCGCGCGGCTGGCGGCACTCATCGGCGAGAATCCGGAACCGTACCGGCAGGAAGCCGATACGATTTTACGGGCGGTAAACAGCCAGCTTTGGTTGCCGCGCAAAGGCTGGTACGCCGAATACAAGGATTTATTGGGTAAGCAACTGCTGCATCCGGCGGCCGGACTCTGGACCGTTTACCACGCCATTGACTCCGACGTGCCCGACCCGATGCGGGCCTACCAGACCCTCCGGTATGTCGACCATGAAATCCCGAACATCCCGATCCGGGCGGCGGGCCTGGCCGACACCAGCCTGTACACGCTGTCAACCACCAACTGGATGCCGTATGACTGGTCGCTGAACAATGTGGTGCTGGCCGAACTGATGCACACCAGCCTGGCCTACTGGCAGGGCGGGCGCACGAATGAAGCCTTCCGGCTCTGGAAAAGTGCCCTGGTCGAGAGCATGTATGTGGGCGCAAGTCCGGGCAATTTTCAGCAGCTGTCGTTTTACGATGCCAACCGGGGCGAGCTCTACCGCGACTTTGCCGATCCGGTCGGCATGGCGGCGCGGTCGGTGGTGGAGGGCTTGTTCGGGATTGTGCCCGATGCCCTGAGCCATACGCTGACCATCCGTCCGGGCCTGCCCGACGCCTGGGATACGGCTCATCTGACGATTCCCGACGTGCAGTTTTCGTTTACCCGCGAACGCAGGAGTGGGCAGACCACCGAACGCTACGCGATCAAGCCAACGTTTGGTCAGCCGATGGCGCTCCGGCTCCAGGTAAAAGCGCACACGGAACAACTCGCGCAGGTAACCATCAATGGGAAGCCTGTTTCCTGGTCGGTTGTACCGGCTTCGGTTGGTAGTCCGGTAGTGGCCATACAGGCGGAGGCCGCAGCAAAGTATGAAGTAGACCTGGTTTGGTCGGGGGCAGCGCTGGAAGCCGCACCGCCCCTGCCGGAACAGGCGATTGGCGCGGCGTTATCGGCGCGGTTTGCCAGGGCAAGGGTTGTCCGGGTAGCTGACCCGCAGCAGGTCGCAGACCGGTTAACAAACGATGACCGCAGCCTGAGCGGCACTGTTGCCGGTGAAAAAGGACACCGGACGATGTTTGTTCAGCTCCGGCAGGGGGCATTTACGTGGTGGGAGCCGCTGCGCATTACCGTAACCGACCCGATATCGTTTGAACGCACGACGACGGCAGAAAGCCCCGAACTACGCCTCCGCATCGTGAACCATACGCAGACACCGGTTCGGGGAACCCTGCGGGTAAATGCAACCTACAGTGTGTCGGTTTCGGTGGCTGCGGGGAGTGCGTCCGGCGAGATTACGGTGCCTGCCAGTCAGGTTGTGTTGGGGAGTAACACGCTGGCACTGCGTTGGCAGGGTGGTCAGCCGGCAACCGGTCAGTTGATGAACTGGACGGCCACCACATCACCCAAACGCACGGAACCGGTCCTGATGGCCGGGCTGTTCAATGACCGGATTACCAACATTTTCCGTAATAAGTACCTGTCGCCCCGCCCTGATTCGCCCACGTTGCAGCTACCGGATCAGGGCATCGGAAACTGGTGCTACCCGAATACCGACGCGGTTATTGATGACGCCGGTCTGCGGCAGCTCGCCGGTGCAAAAGAGGAGATTTACCTGCCGGGCGGTATCCCGTTCCGGACGCCGGGCGTTGGCGCGCAGCCGAACACGCTGTTCGTTTCGCAGTGGGACAATTACCCGCACGAAGCCAGTGTCCCGTTGACCGGCCGTGCCGCACACGCTTACCTGTTGATGGCGGGCACCTCAAACCCGATGCAGAGTCAGCTCGACAATGGAGAGCTGCTGGTGGAGTACACCGATGGCACCCACGACCGGTTAGCGTTGCGCAACCCCGATACCTGGTGGCCGGTTGAGCAGGATTATTATGTCGATGGCTATGCCTTCCGGCTGGCGCAGCCGGTGCCGTACCGGGTCCATCTGAAAACGGGCAGGATCGTACGCGGAGAGACTGACTATACCAGCATCAAGGGATTCACCAACCGCGCCATCGACGGCGGGGCGGCCACCGTGCTGGACCTGCCGCTTCAGCCGGGCAAGACCTTGAAACAACTGCGGGTACGGGCCATCGCCAACGACGTAATCATCGGGCTGCTGGCGGTGACGCTGGTGCGGGAGTAGGGGGAAGTGCAGAAGATCTGCTATGACTGTGCGAAAGCCGGTCTCTGACCGGTGCCTTACTGAAACTGGTTTCTCGCGTTTCGCGAACGACTACGGGAATGTGTTGGTTATCTTGATAATTAATCAATGGTTGATATTATATGTTACATTTTGAGTTTCGATTGGAAGAACAAGAGCCGAAAGTGTTGCTGAAATTTGAAGGTGATGATGACATTCAATATAATGATCTGTATTTTTATTGTTTAGATAATAATTTTTTTAATGACGAGGATGGCCTAACGAAAGGTCTGTTGAATTTTATAAGTATGTTAATCAATTGGAAAGAAAAGATAAGAAAAATGATTGTTGGTGATTCTTCTTTTCTACCGTTTGATTTCTCAGATCAATATATTGGATTTATCCATCTATATCAGTATGAGCAGGAATGTGTTAATGTAACCTATTGCTTTACAATAAATTACCTTGGCTGCCTCATAAATCCATCGACTAGTAATTCCGTTGATCTATTAGATGCTCCTTATAAAGAGGTGGGCCCGACTTACCCGGTTAAAAAGGAAGAGTTGCTTCAAGATATTGATAGCGCTATAAAATGCTTCTTTGAAGGGCTATATAAAGATATTGCATAGTTGTGGTAGATTATGCATTTTATATTCCGTTGAGCATAATGTTCAAAGAAGATCAGGGTAAATTAATTGCATTCTGGGGTAGGGGTAAATACTGTATAGCCGTAACGTTTGTTGTTGGACGTAGAGTTATAGCGCGTGTTGAGACATTAAGTTGTAGTATTTTG
>NZ_CAMFHL010000066.1 GCF_945952095.1 uncultured Arsenicibacter sp.
CGAGCGGCAGTTCGCCGATTTCGTCGAGAAACAACGTGCCGCCATTGGCCAGCTCAAACTTACCGATCCGCTTTTCGGTTGCGCCGGTAAAACTGCCTTTTTCATGCCCGAACAGCTCTGACTCAATCAGCTGGGCAGGCAATGCCGCACAGTTTATTTTCACGACGGTGCGGTCTTTCCGGGCCGACAGGTTATGAATAGCTCTCGCTACCAGCTCTTTGCCGGTACCGGTCTCCCCCATAATCAGTACCGTGGCATCCGTCGGCGCTACCTGGCTGATATTGGTAAACACCGCCTGCATGGCCGGGCTGTCACCGATAAATTCTCCGAAATTGTGGTTGCGCCTGAGTTCTTCGGTCAGGTACGTTTTCTCCTGTTCGAGCTGTTCGCTCAGCGTTTTGATCCGCTCAAATGCCTGTACGTTTTCCAGTGCCAGTCCCATCTGCACGCTGAGTTCCTGCATCGTACGCAGGTCTTTATAGGTAAAGGCAAACGGTGCCTTACTGCCCAGTACCAGCGAAGCAATCAGCTGATCCCTGATAAATACCGGCACATACATCGATGATTGCAGCTCGCCGGCTTTCGGGTACAACTCTTCCGGAAGCGCCGGATTTGCAAACGGGTACCCAACGTGCAGCGCCGGTTTCATGAGCAACAGCCGCAGACCGGCCTGTGCCGCTTCATTACCCGTAAACAGGGTATGCAGTCCATGACCGGTATGGGGGACAAAAAGACCGTTCTCCTTTTTGACCATACTGTCTGCCGCTTCCGTCTGTGAGACAGTCGCCGGCTGATACACACCCACCAGATCAACCGGAATCAGCTCATTGATCGCCTGCGCCACTTCGGCCAGCACCGCGTCGCGGTTGATACCATTCCGGAACGCATGCACAATGGCCAGTTCGACCGCCTTAATCTGACGGCGGGCCTCCAGCTCCTCGTAAGCCAGCAGGTTTTCCAGCGCCAGCGCAATCTGCGGAATGATTAAATTAACAGCCTGATAGTCGTGACTGGTAAACCCACCGGCGTCCGTTTTAGACAGAATAATGGTCGTCAGCGAATTGCGCTTCAGCTGTACCGGAAAAAGTGCCAGCGACCGGACACCGAAATTATCCCGGCACGACCGGGCCGTAATGTAGGTTTCGCACAGCTGATCGAACGCATCGCCGGTAAAAACCCCCTTCAGCTCACCAAGGCGGTCGGGGGCCTCACGGTCCAGTCGATCAAACAGTTGTTCGTCGGGTTCGTTTTGCAGCAACGCTGTCAGGTTCACCCGTCCGAAAGTATCGTCGGCGTATTTTTCCAGCATGAGCCAGTAAAATGACGACTCATCCGGCAGGCCAATCCGCAGGTTCAGATAACTAAACGGCACCAGCTGGTTAATCTGCCGCGCAATGGCCAGACACAGAGCCTCACGGTCCTGAATGCTCACAATGGCATTATTTACCGCAATCTGAATGGTTTGCTGCTGCCGGAGTTTGGTTTCCTCCGAATGCGCGTGGCGATAGCGCGCAATGTCGAGCGTTGTCAGGACATCTTTTTCCCGGAAGGGTTTGGTCAGAAAGCCAAACGGCTGCGTCACCCTGGCCGCTTCCAGCACATCATTCGTCAGGTTGGCCGAAAGGTACACAAACGGAATGCCCAGCCGGTTCAGCCAATGCGCCAGATCAATCCCGGTCTGATCGCCGGACAGGAAAATATCCAGTAGCACAATGTCGGGCCGCTGTTCGCCGATGATCGCCTGTGCTTCCGCTACCGAACCTGCCAGGCCAACCACCTGATAACCGGCTTTCGTCAGCATGCGCCGGAGATCATGCGCAATCAGAAATTCATCCTCAACAATTAACAGAGAAGGCAGGGCCGGCGATTCGGGAAGAGTGTTCATAACGGTTGTTCAGATTGCGTCTGTTCTGTAAAGATACAACCTGCCGCTGACTCCATGACAAGCCTCCAATATATTGGAGGTTCCGGTATTTTGGAGTTCACAAAATGCTGCTACTCAAAAGCAATGCATTGATTAGCAACATACTATAAAATAAAAACATGGTAACCTACAGGTTGGCACCTTTATCGTACAGTAGGGAATGTAGTGTTGCTTAACGTCCATAAACCAGGAAACCATGTTTGACTCAACCTCAAATGAGCCGCTTTCTATCCGGCAACAGGAACTGCCCTGCGGAGCAACACGCCGCCACGGGCCTACGCAGTATGTGTTGCTGCTGATCAAAACAGGGAAAGGGGACCATCGGATCAATGATTGCCGGCTTGCGTATCAGGCAGGGGATATTTTCCTGCTTTTTCCGGAAGATCGATACAGTCTGGAAGCACAACAGCATACGCAGTGGCTACAGCTGGCGTTTACACCGGTATATCTGGCGGGCCTGATGCACCTCTGTGGCCAGCAGTGGCTTAACCTCAGTAGCCGGCAATCGCCTCAGTCCTGCCCGATTACGGCTAATCCGGCAAGCCAGCGCCATATTATGGCCCTGGCCGACATTTTGCTGGCCGAAATGCTGTCATCACCCGACACAGGGCCAAATCCCGTTATTAACCTGTTGATGACCACGGTACTCAGCCTGCTCGACCGGCTGCTGACACAGCCAGCTCCTGTGGCCGCCCCCCAATCCTCATCGTTGCTGATCAGGCGCATGATCGGGTATGTGTCCCAGCACATTACCGAACCGGACAACCTGCGCATTGAGAAAATGGCGGATGTTTTCAATTATTCGCCGGGGCATCTGGGAGCCATATTCAAGAAACACGCCGGTGAGTCCATCCAGCAGTACATTATCCGGCATAAACTACGGCTGGTCGAAACGCGGCTTACGCTCAGCAGCATGACCGTATCTCAGATCGCCGATGAGTTCGGGTTTTCGGATGTGTGTCACCTGAACAAGCTTTTCAAGCGGTATTATAACAATACGCCGACGAATTACCGGCGGGGCCTTTTAACCGACCTTCCAGGAAGTTTTTAACTTCCTGGAAGGTCGGTTAAAAGCCCGAGACCAGTACTACTACTTTAACGGCAAATGGACTTCGCACATCATACAGCGGGCAGAGCCGCCGCCGTTGCCTTCGATCATCGACAGGTCAATGTGCATGATCCGCGCGTAATCGTCTAATACATCAAGTTGTTTGTCGGTCAGCGAGGTATAGGCCTGATCAGACATCACCAGCAGCTTCTGCCCGGTCTGCGAATTGACCAGCAGCATGTTGCCGGCAAAGCTGGCCATCTGTTCCGGTGTAATCTCAACGACCCGTTTGCCCAGGGCCTCCAGCTCCTGCCGGACCATCAGCCGCTCGTCGATGTCAGGGATAGCCTGCAGGCAGATCACCGCAAACGTATCGCCCATACACATTACCACGTTGGTATGGTACACGGGTTTGCCATCGGCGTCAACGGCATGGAAGGCCACCGTCCGGTAACCGGTCTTGTCGGCAAAGACGCTGAGTACCTCCGCATCGGTCCTGGGCGACAAACAGGCAAATGCCACGCGGTTCATCCGGTCGAGGACCAGGCTGCCCGTACCTTCCAGAAACTTTCCTTCGTTCTCGTAGCCGCTCAGGTCAACCACACTGCCGACGATAAAGCGTTTGCCCAGGTCATCAATAATATCCTGCCGGCGTTCCATACGCCGGTTTTCGGCCTGCATCGGATACAGAATGACCTTCCCGCTGAAATGAAACGACACCCAGTTATTAGGGAAAATCGAGTCGGGCGTGTGCGGATCGGCGGTATCGTCATACACCATCACATCAACACCCGCCGACGTCAGGTGGCGTACCATATCGTCGAACTCCCGTAGGGCTGTTTCCTGCGCCGTTTCTTTGGTTTGTTCGGCCAGCTGCGCGTTCTGGAAGGCATTGGAGCCGGCAGTCTGTTCGTTAAAACCGAACTGTACGGGCCGGATCATGAGTATATGTGAGGTGGTTTGTGACTGCATAGGTTAGTCTGTCAAAAAGCAGGAAATATTGGCAAAATGCCATTCAGCGCTTTAAAATTACAAAATCTCTCGTTTCGGCGGGCAATATCGCCCTACAACTTCTCCCGCCACAGCGGCAGACTCATGCAGTGCGACCCGCCACGGGCACGGCTCAGCTCGGCCGACGGCAGCATGATAAACGTATTCTCAATGGTTTCGGGCGAGCTTTCCCCCCGGTCAAACCGTTCGAGCAATTCACTGGCTTTCACCACATCGAATCCTTTCGCACGGAAGGCCTCCAGCGTTTTATCGTTGCGGTCATACCCGATCACGACCCCGTCTTTCAGGGCCAGCAGGTTGCAGGAATCAGTCCATTGCTCACGGGCCCCGAACGGAAATTCGTTGTTGCCGGAGTAGATGAACTGCACTGGTTCGGTGCTGCCCAGATCGTTTTTGCTGATGTCGGCAAGCAGGTCTTCGAGGTTCTCGATTTCGATAGGCTTGTGTTCAAGTCCCTTGATGAACTGGAGAATTTTAAGGTCTTCGGACACATCTTTCGGCGCAAAGAAATGGATCACATCCCGTTTTTTCGCTTCATCGCCGGTACGCCCCAGCGAGGCCAGCAGCACCCATATGTTTCGTTTCACCTGGGTAAAAACTGTGTCGATGTGCATGTAATCGCGCTTTTTCGGAATCTGAATCACCGTCACCGTATCAACCAGATTCTTCTGAAACACGATCCGCATCACCTGTTGGGCCGCGTAAAGCGTCGTCCGCTCACTGACGCCGATCAGCAGGTGCCGGGGCGCAATCATCATCACGTCTCCCCCTTCGAGCGTCGAACGCGTCAGGTCTTTGTTTACCTCCGAATCGGCCAGCAGAAATGCGTGCTCATTATCCGGAATTTCGATGATGTTATCTCGGAAGGGCGCAAACAGCGGATGGTGGAAAAAGATGTACTGGGTCAGCAGGGCTTCCCGCGTCCGGGCATGTTTGGCCGGTTTGTTGAGCAGGATATGGTCGTTGATGACGATACCAATGTCGCGGGTAAAGATAAAGTTGGGGACCGGCGCGAAGATCATGGTCATGGCCTCGTCGGGGAGAGTGCCCGAAATCAGAATCTTGGCCAGCTCGACCGGATCGTAGCTCTGGAGACGTTGCTGGGCGGCAAATGAGGTACGCTCAATGCCGCAGATGGCCGCCACCAGTTTGGTTTTGATAACGTCATCGGCCAGAATATCAGACAGCAGGCACTGGACGTCAACGACTTTGTCGGATGCAAAATAATCCGGATGATCAGGTTTGAAAAAGTTCCGGTCGCTGGCGGGTCCCAGCTCCGCAATGCGGCCTTTTACTTTATCGGGATCGAGAAAATACAGCAGAATCTTAACGTAATAGTCGTATTCATACCGCCGCATGGTATCAAGGTGTACGATATCTTCAAACAGCCAGTCCTGGGCTTTGGAAGGTACAACCTTGCCAAGGCCCCGGTCCGGACTGTGGATCAGCAGCCGCCTGAGCGTACCGATTTCTGAGGATACCTGTAGCTGAAGTGTGTTTCCTGTGGTTTTGCCATGTTGCATAACATGTTTCGTCGATGTTTCCGGCAAGATACACAGAAAGCCGTTTATTCATACAGGTCGTCGAGGTCGGCGGCGGCCAGTTCGACGAGCAATTCGCTGATCTTCGACGTCAGTGCTTCCAGGTACCGTTCGCCCTTTTCGGGAGTTGCCTGCTTCGGATTGCCGATGCCGGTATCTTCCGACACCTTCGACCATTGCCGCTCGGCCCACGCCCATCCCTCGCGGAATGCCTTGATTTTCCAGCGTTTGGCCGTACCGTCGCCGGCCTCGTCGAGTGGCAGAACCAGATCAGGGTGCAGGTGCATCATTACGCTGGTTTCCAGCTCGTCGGCGTGGTCGCCTTTCACGTCGAAAAACGTTGACCGGTCGAGAACGTTAAACCAGAAGCAGGTACTGATCAACATCTTCGGAAACCGCACGCCCAGTTCACGGATCATCTGCCGGAAATCATTGCCGCCGTGGCTGTTCAGGATCAGGAGTTTGTAAATGCCCTGCCGGTTCAGCACCTCTGCGATATCGTTCAGTACCGCCAGCTGGGTGCTCGGGTGCATGTTAATGTCCAGCAAAATGTCCGTCTGCCCTGTGTTGACGCCAAACGGGATGGTGGGCAGCACGATCACTTTTGCCCCCTGCTCCCACGCTTTCTGCGCCGAGCCGGCCGCGATGGCGTCGGCTTCGTAAACATCCGTAGCATAAGGCAGGTGGTAATTATGGGCTTCGGTGGCCCCCCACGGCAGAATAGCGAGGTCAAACGATGTATCTTTGACGGCTTTCCAGTTGGTTTCGGCTAAAATATATGGTCGCACCAGGTTCGTATTTGTTTAATGATTCAGGACAAAGCTACAAGGAATGAATTGCTTTCAGAAAACAATCCGGTTACAGCCCTATCCACGGGGCTTTCATTTGATTACCCGCACCATCGAACGCGAATTTCCGGAGCTCCGGCAACTGAAAGCGGGCATGGTGCAGGTGTTTATCCAGCATACGTCGGCCAGTCTGACCATCAACGAAAATGCCGACCCAACCGTCCGCGTTGATTTTGAAACGCATTTCAACCGGATGATTCCGGAAAACATGCCCTACTACCAGCACGACTACGAGGGTTCCGACGACATGCCGGCCCACCTGAAAGCGTCGGTGCTGGGCAGTTCGGTGCTGATTCCGGTCACCAACGGGCAGCTGAATCTGGGCACATGGCAGGGCATTTACCTCTGCGAACACCGCAACCATGGCGGCAGCCGCACACTGGTGCTGACGGCGTGGGGAAGTTAGGACTGTTTATTGGTTGCTGGTTGTTCTGGTGGTTGCTAATGGTTCTGCTGGTTGCTGGTGGTTACGGGTTGTTCTGCTCCAATGGCCCGTAGGGCCACAACAGCCGCAGGCGTCGGCAGAACGACGTTAGCCCAAAAACAGCTATTTCGGCAATCCAATGGCCAATAGGGCCACAACAGCCGCAGGCGTCGGTAGAACGTCGGGCGTCGTCGGTCGTCATCGTTCGTCGTCGTTCGTCATCGAACGTCGGCAAAACATCCATAAAATCCCGATTGCCAACCGAAGCAATTCCCGTCGCTGTGCCGTCAGGTACAGCACATGCAATTGTATAGTCACAAAAAAAGCGGCTCAGATGCCTGAGCCGCTTTCCTGTCGCTTTTCATTATGCTTACATCGCCAGTTTCTGAGCAACAACTGCACTCAGGTACTCGCGGATCGGTTCAATTTTGATTTGTGTCAGCACGTCCTGCGCAAAGGCGTACATCAGCAATGCCTGAGCTTCGGTTCTCGGGATACCGCGTGACCGCATGTAGAACAGGGCCTCTTCGTCGAGCATACCCGTTGTTGTACCGTGCGAGCACTTCACGTCATCCGCAAAAATTTCGAGCTGCGGCTTGGTATTCATCGTTGCTTCCGGCGACAACACCACGTTTTTGCACGACTGGTACGCGTTGGTTTTCTGCGCATCCTGACGAACAAAGATCTTCCCGTTGAAAACGCCCGTCGATTTCTCTTCCAGAATCCCCTTATAGAGTTCGCTGCTGTACGAGTTCGGTTTGGCATGATCAACCAGCGTGTGGTTATCGACAAACTGACGGCCGTTCGGGATGTAAAGCCCGTACATGTAGGCCTCGCAGTATTCCCCGTCGAGCACGATATTCAGGTTGTTCCGGACAAAGCCGCCATTCAGCGTAACTGTGGCTGAATAGAAGTGGCTGTTGTCGGCCTGACGCACCTGCGTTGTCCCGATGTGATAAGCCGCATCCGTATCGTTCTGCACTTTATAGTGTTCAACATTGGCGTCGCGGGCCAGCGAGATTTCGGTCACGACGTTGGTGAACGCCGTCATCTCACCCAGCGAGCGGTATGATTCGGCAATTTTCACGTTTGCATTCCGGCCAACAATAATCAGGTTACGCGGCTGGGCAGCGACTTTCTTTTCGCGGGCGTCGTTGATGTAGCGGATGATAATCGGCTGTTCGACCACTTTCCCGTCCGGTACACGGATAAATACCCCGTCGTGGGCAAATGCCGTATTCAGGGCCGTAAAGGCATTGTCCTGATAATCGGCCTGCTGTGCAAAGTAATTGTTAATCGTTTCCGGCTGCGACTTCAGCGCTTCGGCGAAGCTCAGAATCTGTACCTCAGCCGCAGGGCTGACGATGGTCGACATCTCCGGTTTGTAACGACCATTCACAAAGTAAAGAATGTTGCCCGACAGGTTCGGGATTTCCAGCGTATGCAGGTCATCGGCCGACAGCGGTGAGGGGGTTTCCAGCTCAAACGCTTCCTGAATCAGGTTCTTTACATTGGCATACTTCCACTCTTCGTGTTTAATGGTCGGAAAGCCCAGTTTGTCGAACTGTTGCAGGGCCGCCCGGCGCACCTGATGCACGGGAGACTTGCTTTCGCCATTGATTCGTTCCTCCGTCACCTGAAATGCGGCCAGCAACTGGTCTTTCAGCGGAGAGGTCCGACTGTATGATTGAGAATTGGGAGTCATAATAGTTTTGTAGCAGTTTGCTGAGGCTCACGCCCGGCAGTAGGTTTATTGAACAACAGTTTCGTCAACGCGGTACTGCCACAGATTACTGCTGGTATTCGGCTTCAGCTTTGATCCAGTCGTAGCCTTTTTCTTCCAGCTCAAGGGCCAGTTCTTTCGGACCCGACTTCACGATACGGCCTTTATACAATACGTGTACGTAGTCCGGCACGATATAATCCAGCAACCGCTGATAGTGCGTTACGACGATGGTTGAGCGTTCCGGAGAGCGCAGTTTGTTAACGCCTTCGGCCACAATCCGCAGGGCGTCGATATCCAGACCCGAATCCGTTTCGTCGAGGATCGCCAGTTTCGGCTCCAGCATCGCCATCTGGAATACTTCGTTCCGTTTTTTCTCACCACCGGAGAAGCCTTCGTTCAGGGAGCGGCTCAGGAGCGACTGGTCGATATTCACCAGCTTCATTTTCTCCTTCATCAGTTTCAGGAACTGAACGGCATCGAGTGCCTCTTCGCCACGGTATTTACGGATTTCGTTCAGGGCTGTACGCAGGAAGTTCGTCGTACTGACGCCCGGAATTTCAACCGGATATTGAAAAGCGAGGAATATACCTTCGGCAGCCCGCTCTTCGGGTGCCAGTTCTAACAGATCTTTTCCATCAAACAGAACACTTCCGCCGGTAACTTCGTAGGTTTCACGACCCGCTAACACCGAAGCCAGTGTACTTTTTCCTGAGCCGTTCGGGCCCATAATTGCATGAACCTCACCGGCTTTCACCTCAAGGTTAATGCCCTTTAGAATTTCTTTTTCCCCAATTGAGGCCTGCAAATTACTGATAGTAAGCATAATAGGTCAGTCGTAACGGCTGTAAAAGAACTGCAAAAGTAGCGCTAAATCAGATTGATTCTACGCAGCTAACAAAAATGAGTGAATAAAAGTTGATTTTGCGCCCGCCCGAACCGAAATAAAGTACTGAAAAGCAGATGCAAAGAAGCCCGGCTTCATCTGAGCCGGGCTTGCCTGACATACTTGCTTATTCCTTCGGCATCGAACCAAAGGAGATCGTTTATGGGAGCGTTGCTACCCTTGATTTCGTTTTCCGGATCACGGCCGGTACACAGATTTCCGCCGGGCACTGGCAGTTGGTCACTACATCTACCCGCACATCGCGGTAGCAGCCCAGTGCACTGTATACGCGGACGGTATATTGCTGATCGCCCGCGAGGTTCGACGCAATCACACCGCTGGCCGGTATGGCCGTCAGCACCGGATTCACCGTGGTGAAGCTGCCGCCCGCCGAGATTGCAACGCTGTACGAAGCCGGATCACCCAGCCCCAGCACCGTCAGCTGACCGTTCAGCTGTGGCTGGCTCGCAATACAGGTCGGCGACTTCGCCATCACCGTAAACAACGGCACGCTGTCAGCTTCAATGACAATCGGACAGCACGACAGATCCGGACACAGTCCCGGCGCATCGTTTACCACGATCCGATACTCACCGAACGCCGTTGCTGTAAATGTATTTAACGGACCTTCGTAGGCTTTTATTTCGGCACCTGTAACCGGTTTAAAGAACCACTGATACAAACTGTAACCAGACGGAGCAGACAGTTCATATTCAAAAGTAGCACCTGCACAGACTTTTACTGGTACAGACGTACAAACTTTCGCAATGGCCCCCGGTATCATGGCGGTGTTATAGACAACACCCTCTTCGGTAATGCTGGCCGAAAATACCAGCGTCACGGTTGCACTCGCCGGCAGGCTCGGGATTGTCCACTGGCTCACCGGATTACCAGGCGAGAATGTACCCGTTGAGACATTGATTGAGCCGGTCTGAATCGCCAGTCCGCTGCTCACCGAATCGCGCACCACCACATTTGTTGCGGCACCAGGGCCTCCGTTGCTGACAATCAGCGTATAGGTAATCAGGTCCCCCACTTTCGCGCGGCTGGCACTGACCAGTTTTGTGATGGCGAGCGATGTCTGCTCATTGACACTGACCGTCACGGAACCGGTGGCCACGCACTGACCGCTGGCACACGACGCGGTATAGGTTGTTGTCGTCAGCGGCATGACCACAATGCTCGGCTGTCCGGCAAACTGACTACCCGCCGACCAGGTAAGTGTTCCGCTCTGACAACCGGAAGCGGTCAGGGTAACACTTTGCCCGGCGGCAGCGGTCTGACTGGAAGCTGTGACAAGTATGGTATTACCTATTCCGACAGTCACCGGAATGACCAGGGTCAGCACCGGCGTACCCAGTACGCTGGCGGTGACCGTCAGCCCTTGTGTTCCGCTTAGTAACCCATCGACAGTTGCAACACCGGCTGAGTTTACAGCACTCACCGTAGCACCGACCGGACCCGTTATGGCCAGTTGTACCAGCGGGTTGGTCAGGCCGAAGTTGAGCGGCAGCAGCGTTAAGGACAAGGTCTGCCCTAAACAAATGACATTATTTAAGGCAATATCAAGCAGTGGTGCTACAACGGTCAGGTTAATGATCGTCGTCGGGCTCACACACGTTCCGTTACCGCAGACCAGCGACAGGGCCTGAACCCCGATCGCAGACGTCGATACCGGCACAATGCCCTGCACCGGATTCAGCAACGTACCCAGCGTACCGGCCGGACATAAGCCCGTCAGCGATAACGTACTGCCGACAACCGTCGTCAGTGTACCTGGCAATGACGGCGGCAGCAGACTGCCGATATTCACCGGAATCGGCAGGGTCAGTACCGGATTGCCCAGCACACTGGCGGTCAAGGTCAGGGTTGACGGGCCGGCTGGCAGGCCGTTTACCGTTAAGACGCCATCCGGACCTAAAGCGGAGATCGTAGCACCCACCGGTCCGGTTACCGCCAGTTGAATCAGCGGATTCGTCAGACCAAAGTTCACCGGCAGCAGCGTCAGCGACAGCGGGCCGTTGATGCAGGCAATCGTACCGGTCAATACCTGTACAATCGGGGCCACAATGGATAAGTTGACAATACTCGTCGGACTCAGACAGGTACCGTTACCGCAGACGAGCGACAAGGTCTGAACGCCTACTGCCGACGTTGATACCGGAATTACCCCTTGCAGCGGATTGAGCAATGTACCCAGCGTACCGGTCGGGCACAGGCCGGACAACGATACCGTACTACCTACCAGGGCAGTCAGCGTGGCCGGTAACGACGGGGCCAGCGGAACCGGCAGCGCGATAACCGGCAATGGCAGGCTGAGCACTTGTGTACCCGCTACGCTGACACTGACTGTCAATGTGGTTGTTCCCGAGGTCAGGCCGCTAACCGTTAAGGCGCCATTCGGGCCTAATGCTGAAATCGTTGTATTTGCCGGGCCGCTTACTCCTACGCTGATCAGCGGGTTGGCCAGGCTGAAATTCCCCGGCAACACCGTTAATGACAGATTCTGCCCTACACAGACCAGTCCGCCCTGCAATACCTGTAGCAATGGCGCAACCACACTCAGGTTCAGAATGCTGGTCGGGCTTAAACAGGTGCCGTTACCGCAGACCAGCGACAAGGTTTGCACCCCGACCGCCGATGTCGATACCGGAATAATACCCTGTAACGGGTTCAGCAGTGTACCGAGCGTACCGGCCGGACAGAGGCCCGACAACGACAATGGTGTACCGGCCAGCGCCGTCAGGGTCGTTGGCAGCGTAGGCGGCAGCAGGTTACCAATCGTAACCGGGATAGGGATCGTAAGCAGCGGCGTCCCCAGCACACTGGCTGTCACGGTCAGCGTCGACGGACCGGCGGGCAGGCCGTTTACCGTCAGAACACCATCCGGGCCGAGTGCCGAGATCGTCGCCCCTACCGGACCGGTCACCGCCAGCTGAATCAGCGGGTTGGTCAGGTTAAAGTTGACCGGCAGCAGTGTTACCGACAGCGGCTGGCCAAGGCAGACAATACCGGATGTCAGTGTTTGCAGCAGCGGCGCCACTACGCTTAAATTGATGACGGATGTCGGACTGACACAGGTGCCGTTGCCGCAGATCAGCGACAGCGACTGCACCCCTACGGCCGTTGTTGATACCGGAATGATGCCTTGCAGCGGATTCAGCAGCGTTCCCAGCGTACCGGCCGGACAAAGGCCCGACAGCGATAGTGTGCTGCCGACTACTGTTGTCAGCGTCGTTGGCAGGGACGGCGGCAGAATACTGCCCACATTTACCGGAACCGGAATCGTGAGTACCGGATTGCCCAGCACACTTACCGTCACCGTCAGGGTTGACGGGCCGGTTGGCAGGCCGTTTACAGTTAATACACCATCGGGGCCGAGCGCCGAGATCGTAGCCCCAACCGGACCGGTTACGGCGACCTGGACCAGAGGATTGGTCAGGCCGAAATTAAGCGGCAGTACGGTTAGTGACAGTGGCTGACCCAGACAGACAACACTAGTAAGCGTTTGTACGAGCGGGGCAACAATCGATAAGTTAATGATATTCGTCGGACTGATACAGCCTGAGGCGTTTGTACAAATCAGCGACAGGCTCTGTGTACCGACAGTGGATGTCGACACCGGAATACTGCCTAAGAGCGGCAGGCCGGGAAGACCCAGTGTGCTGCCCACCTCGCAGAGGCCCGACAGCGACAACGGCAAGCCGACCAGACCCGTTACGGTTGTTGGTGTCGTTGGCGCCAACGGCAGCGGCAGACGCACTACCGGCACCGGCAGGCTCAGCACCTGATTGCCCAGCACACTCACACTCAGGGTCAGCGTTGTGGTTCCCGATGTCAGGCCGCTGATCGTCAAAACACCATCCGGACCAAGCGCCGAAATCGTGGTGTTAGCCGGTCCGCTGACACCCACGTTGATTAATGGATTTGACAAATTAAAGTTACCCGGCAGCAGCGTCAGCGATAAGGCTTCGCCCACGCAGGCCAGCGGCCCCTGTAACACCTGCAACAATGGCGCAACGATTGACAGGTTCAGTACATTCGTCGGACTGATACAGCCTGAGGCGTTTGTACAGATCAGCGACAGGCTCTGCGTACCGACCGTAGATGTCGGCACCGGCACACTACCCAGCAGCGGCAAACCCGGCACACCCAGTGTACTGCCTACTTCGCAAAGACCGGACAGTGATAAGGGCAGACCTACCAGGCCCGTAACCGTTGTCGGCGTCGTCGGGGCTAATGGTAACGGTAAGCGTACGACCGGTACCGGCAGACTCAGCACTTGTGTACCCGCTATGCTCAGGTTCAGGGTCAGGGTTGTAGTTCCTGATGTCAGCCCGCTGATGGTCAATACACCATCCGGACCAAGCGCCGAGATAGTGGTATTGGCCGGGCCGCTGACACCGACATTGATTAATGGATTTGACAAATTAAAGTTACCCGGCAGCAGCGTCAGCGATAAGGCTTCGCCCACGCAGGCCAGCGGCCCCTGTAACACCTGCAACAATGGCGCAACGATTGACAGGTTCAGCACATTGGCCGGGCTTACGCACCCTGATGCGTTTGTACAGATCAGCGACAGGCTCTGCGTACCGACCGTAGATGTCGACACCGGAATACTGCCTAATAATGGCAGGCCGGGAAGCCCCAGTGTACTGCCCACTTCGCAAAGACCGGACAGTGATAAGGGCAGACCTACCAGGCTGGTTACTGTTGTCGGCGTGGTCGGCGCCAATGGCAGCGGCAACCGCACTACCGGTACCGGCAGGCTCAGAATTTGTGTTCCTGCCAGGCTTACGCTAACAGTCAGGGTTGTTGTGCCCGAGGTCAGCCCGCTGACGGTCAGCACACCGCCCGGACCGAGCGCCGAGATGGTGGTGTTGGCCGGTCCGCTGACACCGACATTAATTAACGGATTTGTTAAATCAAAATTCCCCGGTAGCAGCGTCAGCGATAAGGCTTCGCCCACGCAGGCCAACGGCCCCTGAACAATCTGCAATACAGGATCAAGAATGGAGAGATTGACAAGAGTCGGTGCGCTCAGACATCCCCCGTTGTTACAGACAAGGGATAGGGATTGGGTTCCGGCCGTGGTGGTCGGCACCGGAATGACGCCCAGCAGCGGCTGCGTTACCGTTCCTAACACAGTCCCGACCGGACACAATCCGGATAAGGACAATGTTGAGCCAGTCAGCGCAGTCAGCGTCGCGGGCGGGCTTGGGCTGGACGGTAGTCCGGTAATGTTCAGGGGAACCTCTAATACCAACGGAGGGATTAAATTCAGCGGATCAAGGACCGGTAGCACATCAGCCGAGATTGTCAGATTATAGACACCTGTTGGTAAACCGGTTCCCGTGGTAACGCTGAGTAAACTATTGTTACCCGCAACAACAACGCTTACGCCGGCCGGCCCTGACACTGATAGTGTAATCAGATTCAGATCGAGTACACTGCCAAGCAGAGGGTTTATTCCCGGCAGAACAGAAATACTGAGTGGCTGGCCGGCGCAAAGAGAGCCACTCGTTGGCTGAATACTGATGAGCTGGGCTTTACCTGCGAAAGGTAACAGCATAGCCAGCCAAAGCCAAAGCCATGGCTTTTTCCGTGGAAGTAAACAATAAAGCATAAACGTTATAGTTAGAAAACCTGTCGCAACTCTGCCCTGCTGTGTCCTTTTCCTCAGTACTATGGCTTATCAATTTAAGCCGACATCAGAAAAAGATTTTTTATGACAACAAAACCAAAAATCACTTCTAAGTACTTAATCTGCGACAACAATTAAGCCACTATTCAATTTGCGTAACAAATAATTTGATTTCAAATACTAAAATCAATCATTTAGTCACAATATCGTCTCATTCATTGACAAAAGCAGGCAAACTTTTTTTTCGTAAAAAACAGGGGCCTGTACTTACAAAAAGTATACCATTAATTAATGATTGACCGTCCATAAGTACCGCTCACCTGTTTTTTTGCCTGTAAAGCGTATTATTTTATCTTTCTGATACGAATTGGCACGCATTCCGGACCATCACACGTACAGGTTACCTGAATGGTAACGGTCACATCCTGATAACAGCCGCGCTCGTTATAGATCCGGACAGTATACGCCCCTGCCGTACTGATGGTATCTGCCAGCAGCCCGTTTTCCGGAATGCCTTTTGCGACACCGGCAGTTGTTTCGTTAAACGTACTACCGGCTGAGTAACGGTATGTATACGCATTCCGGACACCATCCAGACCGCTCAGCTGAATCCGGCCATCAGCCTGCGCCACCGTACCGCGGCAGGTCGGGTTAGCAGCGGTAAGCGAGAACGACGGAATACTGTCTTCACGGATAATTACCGGACAGCACGATCCGCTGGCACAGGCTCCGCCCTGTTCATCAATCAAAACCGTGTATTCGCCCGCGGTGGTGGCAGTATAGCTGTTCAGGCTACCTTCATAGACCAGTGTACCGTTCCGCAAGAACTTATAGTTCAGATACCCCGCCGGTGCATTGACCCGGAAGGCGTAATCACTCCCTTTACAAACGATAAACGGCACCGACACACAGACCTCTGCCGTATCGGTCGGTACGGTAGCCGTGTTCCGGACAGAACCTCCCCGCAACACACTGGCGGAGTAAACAACAGTTGCGGTTCCGTTCACCGGCAGCCCGGGCACGGCCCAGGCAAAACCGGACGCCGTTGTCGTAAACTGCCCGACCGACGTGGTAACAGAGCCGGGAATAACGACCGCATTGGTGGTCAGCGAATCCCTGACTATATCGTTCAGTGACGGACCGGTTCCGAGGTTTTGTAAAACCAGCGTGTACGAAATCAGTCCCCCTACCTGCGCCTCCGAGCGGTCTACCAGCTTACGGATTATCAGTGCAGGCGTCAACGGCGCATAAACGGCAATGGAAACCGTAGTATATGTACTACAGCCGGGAACTGTTGTCACGACGGCCGTAAACGTATGAATACCCACCGGCAGCGCCGATGTGGTCACGGTCGGCGAACTCACTGACGAGAGGGTAACTCCAGCCGGTGCCGACCAGGCATAGCTGTAACTGCCGGCCGGCGTTACATTGGCATACAGGTCAACAGCACCGCCACTCATCGCAGTCTGGCTGCTCGCCTGGGTCGTTACCGCAATAACCGGGCAAAGGGTCTGACACACCGGAGAAGCAACTGTCTGCGTGGCTATACAACCGCCGGATGTCATCAGCGCGAGTGTGACGGCACTACCGGAAGCAATGTTGCTTACAGTAAAGCTGTTTCCGCTCTGGCTGAGGGTTCCGGCTGAGACCGAAACGGTTGCCGAAACCGGACTTACTGTCCCCAGTATTATGTAGGATTTACCGTCTGCTGCACAGGTCGTCGATAGTACTGTAAAGACAGGGTTTGGCACCACCGTCACTGTGCCGACCGACACGGCCGTGGTGCTCAACACCACGCAGGTGGCGCTGTAACTCAATATCGTCGTCGTTGTAATCGTCGGCGAAACAGGAATCGACAGGACCGGCGTGGTTCCGCTCACCCCGTTGCCCGACCAGCTCAGCTGACCCGCGCAACCCGTTGCCGTCAGACTCGCCGTACCGCCCGCGCACACGGTCGTGTTGTTCACACTTACCACCGCCGGCGCATAAATGTCAATGGTAATATTACCCGTACCCACACAGCCCGGACCGCTTACGCAGCTGGCCGAATACACCGTCGTCGCCACCGGAGTTACCACCACCGTGGTTTGCCCGTCGAAGCCGCTGCCCATCGACCAGCTCAGCGTACCGCCCTGGCACCCCGAAGCCGTCAGGCTCACGCTGCTGCCCGAGGCCACTGTCGTATTCGGGCTGGCGCTCAGGCTAACCACCGGTACAGGCACCACCGTCACCGTACCGACGGACACGGCCGTGGTGCTCAACACCACGCAGGTAGCGCTGTAATTTAAGATCGTCGTCGTTGTAATCGTCGGCGAAACAGGAATCGACAGGACCGGTGATGTTCCGCTGACCCCGTTGCCCGACCAGCTCAGCTGACCCGCGCAACCCGTTGCCGTCAGACTCGCCGTACCGCCCGCGCAGACGGTCGTGTTGGTCACACTCACTCCCGCCGGCGCATAAATGTCAATGGTTATATTGCCCGTGCCCACACAGCCCGGACCGCTTACGCAGCTGGCTGAGTACACCGTCGTCGCCACCGGACTTACCACCACCGTGGTCTGCCCGTCGAAAGCACTGCCCATCGACCAGCTCAGCGTACCGCCCTGACAACCCGAAGCCGTCAGGCTAACGCTGCTGCCTGAGGCCACCGTCGTGTTCGGGCTGGCGCTCAGGCTTACCACCGGTATGGGCACCACCGTCACTGTACCGACCGACACGGCCGTGGTGCTCAACACCACGCAGGTGGCGCTGTAGCTTAAGATCGTCGTCGTTGTGATGGTCGGCGAAACAGGAATCGACAGGACCGGCGATGTTCCGCTGACCCCGTTGCCCGACCAGCTCAGCTGACCCGCGCAACCCGTTGCTGTCAGACTCGCCGTACCGCCCGCGCAGACGGTTGTGTTGTTCACACTCACCACCGCCGGCGCATAAATGTCAATGGTAATATTACCCGTGCCCACACAGCCCGGACCGCTTACGCAGCTGGCTGAGTATACCGTGGTCGCCACCGGATTTACCACCACCGTGGTCTGCCCGTCGAAGCCGCTGCCCATCGACCAGCTCAATGTACCGCCCTGGCAACCCGAAGCCGTCAGGCTAACGCTGCTGCCCGATGCTACTGTCGTGCTCGGGCTAGCGCTTAGGCTCACCACTGGTATAGGTACCACCGTCACCGTGCCGACGGACACGGCCGTAGAACTATATAAAACGCAGGTAGCCGTATAGCTCAGTACGGTACCGGACGTAATCGTCGGCGATACCGGTATGGCTACCACTGATGTGGCTGCACTAAGGCCCTCGCCCGACCAGCTCAACTGACCGATACAGCCCGTTGCCGTCAGACTCGCCGTCGTTCCGGCGCAGACGGTTGTGTTGTTCACACTCACCACCGCCGGCACGGTACATGATGCCGGAGCAGTAAAGGTATCACTCACCGGCCCGCACCACAGATCCGAGAAGGTGGCAGTAACGGTATACGTAGCCGCATCGCTGGTGAGCCCCGTAAACGCAAACGGTACCGACGTGGTAGAGGCCGTAGCCGCAACTGTCAGCGATGTTGTTCCGACAGTAATTGTCAGCGTACCATCAGCCGGTAACCCTTCCGTCAGAAGCGCCCCGAGTAACGTATATTGATTCGTAGCACTGTTACAGGCAGATGGTGTTAAAACCAGCGACAGGGAGCACGGCGGCAAGGGTGCAAAACCAATATCTATATTGTGGTCATTCTCGCCCGAATAGCCCGTATGTACCGTTGCCGATACCAGCCCGCCCGCCTGCACGGCATCATTGTCCCGCACGGCTACATTATCCGTCAGCGGCGCATCGGCAAACGCTCTCCGGAGAATCGCTGTCGTAACTGTCAGACCATATAACGGACCATACCCGCGGCCACGATACTGGGAAGCCGGAATCCGGATCGTATACCGCCGGTCGACCTGAAGCCCCGGACGGTTTGGCCTGAAAATACCTGCCGTATCAATTACATTTCCCTGGTTGAAATAATACGTACCGGCAGCATCCGTAACCTGCGTACCCACCAGCTGGTTTTCATCATTATATAACTCAAGTATTACATTCGGTACGACCTGTTCATCAGCATCCTGGATTCCGTTTTTATTCGTATCAATCCAGACACGGTTACCGATTTCGAGTGATTTTGCCTTACATAACACTTCAATACCGCCAACACCCGAGGCTTTCCCGAACAGGTTATTCCCGTTATTGGGCGGAATCTGGGTCAGTAACTGAAAGCCGCGGACTTCCTGCCCGGTCGTATTACTCAGGACCCGGTATCCGTTAGAATAAATGTCCCCGCCCAGCGATTCATTGATCGGGTCAAAGGCCGACATAATCAGCTCGTTGGTTCCCGGCACAATACCGAGTGCACCGTCTGCGGTTTCGGTGTGACTATCCTTATTGAAGTTATCGCCGGTGTAATACTCGTACTCAATCGGACTATAGGTTGCATCGAGGTATTGCCCGCCGCCCTTGTCGCCGCACTTGCCGAGTTGCTCTAAATCATAGACCGGTTTATTAATGGTTCCGGAGTTACAGATACGCAGCACATCACCGCCTGCCCGCAGGTTAAACCGCCGGAACTGCGTATTGTCATCAGCCCGTTTTGAGCCCTGCGGATCCGGCCCGTCAAAAATACCCTGATGCCCGAACCGGTCCATGAAGGCAACGACAAGCGAACCATCATCATCAAACACGATATCAGACAATAAGGCCTGCGGACAAACCAGCTCCCAGCGGTAGCCTAAGCTCCAGACTTCTCCCGGCGATTCATTGTAATTAGTCCAGTCGGCATCGTCAGTCCAGGGCTGCCACTTGCCGTGTTCGCGGATAAACTCGCCGCCTGAAATATTGCCCCGCAGATAATCCAGCGTAAAGTCAATAACCGGCGTCATCACGTGTGTGAGCACGTTCAGCTTGTAGATATAGGCATGCAGATCCTGATACTGTTTTGAGATACTGCCGTCGCATACGGTACCGATATATACGTCGTCTCCACGGACGCCCAGACCATAGGGCCGGACAACCCCGCCGTTACAGGCCGGCGTAGGAAGGTCATAGGCCAGCACATCGGCAGCGGTCGGAAAGGTAGCCGGATTTTTATCGCTGTCGATCCGGATCCGGTAAAGCCGGTTTTCGTTCAGACTGACCACAAAAAGGAATTGTCCGTCACTCGACATATCCATGTCGCCGAACGAGATTTTCCCGACGGCATCCGACGGGTTCCCGTTGGCATTGATCAAATCGAGGTAGTAATCGCTTTTCATGTGCGGGTCACTGCCCGTATTCACCGTAACGGTGCCGCCGTTGATATGCGCCACGGTCATGCCGTTCAGGTTGAGCCACTCAAATGACCGTGACCCCGCCGGATCCTTAATATCCGTTGTTACATAAATAACCCCGGTCCCATTGGCGCCGAATGCCGTATGGCGGCGCATAAACGAGGCAGCATACAGCCAGCCGGTTTCGCGGTCGAAGGCTGTCCCCCAGATGGCGCCCACTGTTGTTGCCGGTGCATTCGGGTGGCCGACATCATTCGGATCCTTGCCGTTTGCATTGTAAGGGATATTGGCGAGCAGGTTATCGCCGAGCGTAGTACCGGATCCTACAACAAAACACACCACCGAAACCGGCGGCGTTGCCTCGCAGAAATCACCCGGATAATTAATGGCAAAATTGACGTCGGACGCAGGACCCTGTATAAACTGAACGCTCGTACCGTTGTGGCCGATGCCCGGAGCATAAGCGCCCGGAAAAAATTTCTTCAGTGAATCCGGTACCGAGAATTCGACACGTACCGCTTCTCCCGGCGCAGCAGCCGGTGAGAGGGTATACAGACCGTCGGCGCCGGATATAGCCGTTGCCAGTAATGTGTTGTCTGTACGGAACGACTGGATGACGATACCTTTTACACCAATATCACTCGCATCAGCCTCCCCGTTGTTGTTGAAGTCACGAAAAACCTTACCAGACTGTGCGTATACCGATGAAAATGTCAGTATTAACACCCATACAGGTAAGAATATTTTCAAAATCAGTGCATAAAATTTCGCCATACGAGTTGAGTTAATCTCACTTGGATATACCTCACCCGTAGCAAAAAAAATGCCCTAAGTCTCACTCAGAGAACTTTAATAAACAATATGATACTATAAGTATATTTTATACTTCCTTTTTAGCTCATATCGTTAAACTATCATGTTATTTTAATACTCATATAAAGCTTATCAAATACCGTACCACAATTAGCAATCGGTTAGTCCGGCAATGAAAAAGGCTCTCTCAGTGTGAGAAAGCCTTTTTCATACATGAATAAATGTAGCTGTCTACCTGAGCTTTGAGCGCTTAATGACAACTGGCACACAGATTGCTTCCGGACATTCGCAGTTCACACTGACCGTAATCGTTTCATCCCTGAAGCAGCCCGACTCATTGAACACCCTGACCGTATAGGTCTTTGCCTGACTGAGGCCGCTCAGCAGTATCCCGTCCGCCGGAACCGGACGAACAGTCGTATTAGTAGCGGTAAAGCTGCTGCCCTCCGAGATCGCATACGTATAGGCGACTTCCGCGGTACCGGACAACAGCCCTGTTATGGCCAGACGGCCGTTTGCCTGCGGCTGACCGGCCACACACGTCGGCGACTGCGCTACCAGACGGAATGCCGGGATACTGTCTTCTTCAATAATCAGCGGGCAGCACGACAGCGTCGGGCATTTGCCGGGCTGCTCATCAACAACGACCCGATACTCACCCGGCTCCGTGGCCGTAAAGCTGTTCAGGGGACCATCGTATACAATTGTCTCCGGTGCAGTCCCAACCTTACGCAGCCACTGATACCGGGTATACCCCGCCGGTGCGGCCACCTGTACGGCATAACCGGAACCCTTACATACGCGGATCGGCACCGACGTACATACCGTATTGGTATCGCCCGGAATTGTTGCGGTATTATAGACAACGCCTTCGCTCGTAACACTTGCCGAGAACGTCAGGGTAACGGTGGTATTGGGCGGTAACGAAACCAGCGTCCAGAGGCTAACCGGTGTTCCCTGCTGATAAACGCCCTGCGACACACTGACCGAGCCGGGCACCACCGCCAGCCCGCTACTGACTGAATCACGGACGATCACGTTATTCGCCGTTCCCCGGCCCGTATTGCTCAGTACAACCGTGTAGGCGATTACCTCCCCGATGGCAGCTTTTGTTTTATTGACATATTTTTCGAGCGACAGCCTGGGCTGCAGCTGCACCAGTAAGCTGATATCGGCGGTAGCCTGACACTGCGGACCGGTAGTACAGGTTGCCGTATATACGCTGTTCACCGTCGGGCTGACCACAATGCTGGTCGCTTCGTCACCGGTTGACCAGACAACGGTGCCACTCTCGCAACCCGTACTGACCAGCGTCACACTGGTGCCTTCCACCGGATTCGTTGCACTGGCCGTTAAGGTCAGGGCCGGAATCGGGTACACCATCACCATACCGGTGGCCACCTCGACAATCGAGCCGTTTGTACAGGTTACGCTGTATTCGGTCGATACCACCGGCCTCACGACAACCTGTGTCGTTGTAGCCCCGGTACTCCACTGTAAGCGGGCATCACAGCCGATAGCCGACAGCGTTACGCTTTGTCCGGCGCAGATAATGCCGTTATCGGTAAAGATCATCAGGTTGATCGGTGCCCCGCCAACGGTTATGCTGGCCGTTGTCATACAGTTTGGCTGCGTGATACAGGTTACCGAATAGGTATTGCTGATGGTCGTGGCTTCCACAACGGCGATCCGGGCGGTATTGCCGGGTACATTCCAGATAAATGATCCGTTTTCGCAGCCGACAGCGGTCAGTGTCACGTTGCTGCCCTGGGTTACCGTCAGGCTTGAGGCCACGATGGACACAGACGGCAGCGGTTCAAACGTTGCCGTGGCAATGCCCGTGGTTACGGTCGCCACGTTTGTACAGGTAACGGTATAACTCAGTACCGTACGGGTTGTCACTGTCGCCGGCGACGGCACCTGAATCTGCGTAGCGGTGCTGTTAACGCCGTTACCGCTCCACTGAAGCTGACCGTTACAGCCTGCGACCATCAGACCGGCCGTTTCGCCGGCGCACACTACGTCGCTGGTTACGACCAGGCTTGTCGGTGGCAGCGCCGTAATCGTGAGGCTTGCCGTTGCCGCGCAATTCGGCAGGTTCGTGCAGGTTACCGAATAAACGTTCGTTGCAGCCATCAGCATAACCACCCGAGTATTCTGTGCCGTATTGCCGTTAACACTCCAGGTCAGATTACCATTCTGGCATCCTGAAGCCGTCAGCGTTACGCTGCTACCCTGTACCACCGTCAGGCTTGAGGCCGTCAGCGTCAGGCTCGGGAACGGAACGACCGTTACGCGCCCGATGGCGGTGGTGGTAGCCGAGACAGTAGTACAGCGGGCGGTATAACTCAGCACCGTTGTCGCGGTTAACGCTGCATTTGTCGATACGACTATATTGTTCGTATTACTGGTAAAGTTATTCGGCCCTGTCCACATGACCGTTCCCTGGCAACCGGTAGATGTCAGGGAAGCGGCGGCACCGGCACATACCGTCTGCGAATTCACGCTGATGACGGCCGGAACGGTGCAGCTCGCCGGTGCCGCGTAGGTCCGGCTGACACTGCCACAGGCCGTTGCCGACGACAGCACCGAAACGGTATGCGTGCCACTGCCCGAATTCAGTCCCGTCAGCGAGAATGAGGCCGATGTCTGCCCCAATGAAAGGGATACTACAGTCCGCACCGTTCCATCCGTTACTGTCAGGCTGCCCGCCGGTGTATTGGTCAGGTTCACGACTCCCGTGACGGCATACTGATTTGTCACCGGATCGCATTGCCCCGGCGTAACGGTTAACGCCAGTGAACAGGCACAACTTGTTTGTGGCAAGGTGACCGAAATAACGGTCGAGCAGCATGGACCGTTGAAAATGATGATTTTGTACGCTGTTCCGGTAACAGCCGCCGGGTTTGTGAGGCCGGTAAAGGCCACCGCACCGCTTACAACCGCCGTATTGGTTGTGGCAGTATAGGCAGGTGGCGTTGTCTGACTTGCCGGGTACAGTGCTACCTTATCGCCGTTGGTTATGCTCGTCAGCCGGATGGCTGCATTAGTCAGGACAGTTGTCGCGTTACAGGTTGCCGGTGTTACAGACAAGTTATAGGCCGATGTCAGGCAGACAAAGCCAACGTCGAAAGTATGGTTTACTTCGCCCATACTACCGGTAGTCAGGCTGATGACCGGTGCCGTAATCCCGGCTACCGTCCCGATCTGCGCATCCGAATCGCTCAGATCACTACCGGTAGCGGCAGTACTGTTCAGGGTTGCCAGCTCGTACTTACCGTTATCGACGGTCAACGTTGTCCCGCTGAACTGATTACCGGTTCCAAAGACAAGCTGATACGCGGTATTCGGCTGTACAATCGTGTAAGAGAAATAGTACTCCCCTACCCCATTGGTGGTGGTTGACGCCACCAGCGTAGTACCACGGTACAAGGCTACCCGAACGTTTGGCAGTCCTTTTTCGCAGGCATCCTGAATGCCATCCTTATCGGTATCAACCCAGACGCGGTTACCGATCTGCAAATACTGAACGGGGTCACAGGCCAGTTCAAGATCACCTAATCCCGCTGCCTTACCAAACGTACCGGGGGCCGGATCTGCATTAGACGTAGCCGTCTGGTACACCACATACGCATTTTTAACCAGACCATCGTTATTGTTCATGTGCCGGACACCACCTGAAAACGGTGTGAACGGGAACGCGGTGTTAACCCCTGTCGGATCCATTGCACCGGTAACCACTTCGCCGGACCCGGGCCGCAGTGCCAGTGATCCGAAACCATCTTCCGAGTGATAGAGCTCATCGGTCGCGTTCACGCCGGAATCATCATTGTAGAACTCTCCGAAGCCAGGACCCTGATTATTTTTTTTCGCATATCCTAAGGCTGGTCCTGCCTTGGCCGCATTTTCCAGCACAAAGGACCCGTTCCGGTAAAACGCCCGGAGGATGTCTCCCCCGATATGACCGTTGTAGACATTGGCCGTTCCGGTAGTTCCGTAATTCCGGTACCCGGTCTGCAGACCCGTACGGTCATTCAGCGCCAGCACCAGTGAACCGTCGATATCAAACTCGATATCGCTCAGAATCGGCGTTGGCCGGGCAACGTTGTAGAGCGGCGCATTGTTTGCCGTAATGTAGAGGTTACTGAACGAGTCTGTCCAGGGATACCAGCCTGTCACGTTTATATCCCCGTTATCAGGATAGCCTTTCGGGTAAGTCAGCGGAAAGTCAAAAACCGGCTGTGCAGAGAAGGTATTGGTTGCGGGATCAAAGGCAAAAACGCCCGCCCGCATGTCCGAACGGGTGCCGGCAGACCCATCGCATATGGTACCGACATATACTTTCCCTTTGTTATACTTAACGGCCCATGACCGCTGCTGCCCGTTTGTGCAACCGAGGCCGGGCACGGCATAAGGCCCGCCCTTCAGCGTAATACTGGCCGCATTCAGGGTAGTATTGTAGGCTGACAGATCAAGGGCATACAGTGAGTTGTTGCTCAGATTGAGGAAATACAGCGTCTCGCCGTCGCTCGACAGGCTCATGCCGCCGATACCGATCTTACCGATAGCGGTAAACGACTGCGGATCGTTGGACGGCAGCGTTTTATTTCCGACCAGTCCGCGCGCACTGTTGCTGACAAACGAACCGACACTGACCCCCAGATCGCCGACCTTGATATAGCTCAGTGATTGCGGGCTGGATGGGTTTGTGAGATTCGTAATATAAATGGCATCCAGACCACCGGGGCCCAGACCCGAGTGCCGCTTGATGGTGGCCGCACTGAATAACCGCTTTGTGTATTTGCTGTATGCCTGCGCCCAGGTAGACCCCATGGTCGACGCCGGAATCATAAAGGTTTTGGTTCCGCTCGTGCCCGAGCTGTTGTACGGAAACCCGACCAGCACATCGCCCGCGGCCGCCGTTCCGGTAACAAGCGGATCCCCGCTGACGTAACAGGGCGTAATAATGAGCGGATTATCCTGGCAATAGTCTGTAGGATCATTCACCCCCAGATTGACAGTACAGCTGGCAGCGTCGACAAACTGAACGGTCGTTTTACTGCCTGCCCCATACACTGTCGATGTATTCAGGAAAGCCGGCGGGATACTGGTAAATTCCACCCTGACCGGATACACCACTCCTCCGGTTATACTCCATTTGCCGAATGCATCGGTTGTGGCCTGATAGACCGTATTATCGCAGGCATAGGCTTTTACGGTTACACCGGCCACACCGTTGGTTTCACCGATATCCAGTGCCCCGTTTCCGTTGTAGTCATTGAACACAGTGCCGCCCAGCCCGCCGGTCTGACAGACCGTGGGATTACAGGATGCCGGAATTGCATAGGTACTGGTTACGGGGGTTGTACAGGGCGCATTTACAAACCTGGCAGCTACCGTCGTACTGGCCGGGCCATTGGCATTGATCTCAAACGCTACAACCTGAGGAGAGACAATTGTCTGCGACCCCGCCGGCGTCGTCTCACCGTTATTGCCGTAATTCACCGTGACAGCGCCCGGCGTAATGGTCCGGCTCTCCGTGCCTGTTGCGACAACAATATAGCTGTTTGCGGGTGCAGCGGTCCAGCTGACCTCAACGCTGACGGTCGCTTTACTGCTTCCGCTTACGGAGTAACAGCCTGAAACCGTAACCTTTTTAATGGCAATAGAACACTGCCCGAATGCGGTAAAGGTTGCAAAGAACAACAGAGCAATACACAATGTACCGCCCCGTATAAACGGGGTGTAGAAACGTCCCATAATCGTCAAAATGTTTCGATGCCAAAAGTGCCTGTAATACTTACAGTAAGGGCAAAAAAAATGCCGTCCGTAAACGGAGGCAACAAATTGGTTTTATGCGAAACTTCTGACGACTAAAACAGAACTAATAACCAATATATGGTCACAAAAAGAACTTACCTTTACAACACATAGCAATAGAGCAAAATTGATGCCATAGTACATATCTTCTTGCTTTCATCCGGTTATTTCCGGCCGGTATATATTTTTTTTCTAACAGCCTTCCTGTGTTACAAAACCATAAAAAAAGCGCTGCATAAAACAGCGCTTTTTCAGTCGGTTGATTCAGCCTATTTTATTCTGGTAACGGTTACCGGCACACAGCTTGCCGGCGGACATTCGCAGCTGACCGTCATCGTTATCGTAGAATCGGTATAACAGCCGGTGGCATTGGTGATCCTGACGGTGTATGTCTGCGTTGCACTCAGGTTCCGGATCAGGATTCCGTCCTCCGGAAGCGGAGCAGCCGTAGTGGCCGCAGCCTCATTGAAGACCGTACCTGTTGAATACCGGTATGTATACTGCCCTGTGCCGGTCAGACCGCTCAGGTCAATCTGTCCGTTGGCCTGCGGCTGATTGCCCGAACAGGTCGACGCTCTGGCCACCAGCGTGAACGACGGAATACTGTCTTCCTCAATAACCTGCGGGCAGCAGGCGTCCTGCGGACATCCATTGGCATTGACCCGCACGATATAGGAACCGGCCTGCGTTGCCGTGTAACTGCTCAGCGGTCCGTCATAGACCACCTGATCCGGCTGACCGGCTACCTGACGAACCCACTGGTACTGGCTATAACCGGCCGGTGCTACCAGGCGAATGGCGTAATTACTGCCCTTACAGACCTTAAATGCCACCGATGTACACACAGTAGTGGTATCCCCCGGCACATTGGCCCCGTTGTAGATTACGCCCTCTGCCAGGACACTCGCCGAAATAACGAGAGCTGCCGTACCGTTTGCCGGTAAACTCGTCAGCGCCCATGTGCTGACCGGAACGCCGGGCGTGTAGGTACCCGATGTTACGCTGGCCGTAGTTGGCTGGTAGGCAGCAAGGTTGCTGCTGATTGAATCCCGTACAACCACGTTATTGGCCGTAACCGGACCGGTATTGGTCAGTACCAGAGTATAACTGATGACATCACCAACCTGTGCCTTATTGGTGCTGACGAGCTTTCTCAGCGTCAGGCCGCACTGTTCGCAGACAAAACCGGCATCAAACGTATGGTCTACCCACCCGCTGTTGCCCGTTGTCAGGCTGATCACCGGTGCCACCAGGCTGTTTACGGCTGCGACAGCAGCATCCGAATCGTTCAGGTCGTTGGCTACCCCTGATGTGCTGTTGGCCACCGTGAGCTGGTAAGCCGTCTGCCCCAACGTCAGTGCGTTACCGGCAAACTGCCCCTGTATGCCGAAAGCGATCTGATACACCGTATTCGGCAACAGCGTTGTATCTGCGTCCGTCCCGCTCCAGGTACCGGTTGTCAGTTTGCTCTTTGCGGAGAAATAATATTCACCGGCAGCATTGGTTTCTGTAGTGGCAATGAGGCTGCCGTTTTTATAGAGACCAACCTTTACCCCCGGGAATGCCGGTTCGCAGGCGTCCTGAATACCATCGTGGTTGCTGTCGATCCAGACGCGGTTACCAAGTTCCATGTACTGTACCTGATCGCAGGCCAGTTCGAGATCACCCAGACCGGCGGCTTTCCCGAAGGTACCGTCGGCCACGGCGCCCGGATCATTGAACGTATCCGGCGTGGCATAGACAACATAGGCGTCGTTGACAAGACCCGTAGCATTGTTCATGCGGCGGATGCCGGCCGCCCAGTTGACAAACGGATACGGGGTATTGATGCCCAGCGGATCCATGGCCGCCGAAATTACTTCGCCCGAACCCGGCCGCAGCGCCAGGGCGCCCAGACTGTTTTCGGAGTGGTTCAGGCTATTGCCAAAATCAACGCCCGAATCATCGTTGTAAAACTCCCCGAAGCCCGGTCCCTGGTTGTTACCGGCACCATAGCCTGTGGCTGGCCCTGCCTTGGCGTTGTTTTCCAGTACATACGTACCGTTTTTGAAGTAGGCCCGCAGAATATCACCGCCGATAATACCGGTATAATCATTGTTATTGTTACCGTCCAGCCCGTAATTCCGGAAGCCGGACTGGAGACCGGTCCGGTCGTTGAACGCCAGAATAAGTGACCCGTCGATGTCGAATTCAATATCGCTGAAGATCGGCTGCGGATGGTCAAGGAAGGCGCTGTTGGGCGTCGTGTATGTTGCCGAGACCAGATCACTGAAATTGTCAGTCCACGGAAACCAGCCCGTAATGTCAGTGGCACTAACGTCCGGATAGCCTTTTGGATAGGTAAGCGGGAAATTAAAGACCGGTGTGCTGTTGAAGGTCTCCGTGGCCGGATCGAACGCAAACACAGCGGCCGTCAGGTCGGAGCGCGTACCGTCGGCGCCGTCGCAGACACTACCCACATATACCTGACCCTTATTGACTTTCACCGCCCAGGAACGCTGCCCGCCGTTTACGCAACCCATATCCGGTATGGCATACGGCCCGCCTTTCAGGCTGATATCACCCGGATCACCCGAAATATTGTAATTGGTCAGATCAAGGGCATAAAGGGCATTTTCGCGGATATTCATCAGATAGAGCGTTTTACTGTCGGAAGACAGGCTCATGCCACCGATTCCGACCTTGCCGATAGCGTCAAACGCCTGCTGATCAACCGACGGCGACGTACGGTCCGGTACCAGACCGCGGGTGATGTTATCATCAATCGTACCGACATTGATCCCGAATGAGCTCAGGGTGATATGGGCAGGAATGCCCGGATTCGCCGGGTCCGACAGATCCGTCACATAAATGGCATCCAGGCCACCCGGACCGAGACCGGCATGGCGCTTCAGCGTTGCGGCACTGAACAGTTGCTTCGTTACCTTACTGTATGTCTGCGCCCAGGTAGTGCCGACATACTCCCCTTTTATAGAAAACGTTTTGGTACCGCTCATCCCTGTGCTGTAATACGGAAACCCGACAATGGCGTCGGCCGTTGCCGACGATCCACCCCGGAGCGGATCGCCCATTACGTAGCAAGGGGTAATAATCATCGGGGCACTCTGGCAATAATCGAGCGGGTCATTCACGCCCAGACTTACATCACAGCGGCTTCCGGCCACAAACTGAACAGTTGTGCGGCTACCGGTTCCGTTAGGTGTCGACGTGCCAAGGTAGGCCGCCGGAATGTTCTGAAATTCGACCCGAACCGGATAACTGATACCCGTCTGGTTGAGAAACCAGCGGCCGGTGACATCTGATGTCGCCTGATACCGGGTACCGGTGCAGTCGTAAACGTTTACGGTAATACCGGCTACCCCGTTTGTTTCGCCGGCATCCTGCACCCCGTTGGCGTTATAATCATTGAACACAATCCCGCCGAGACCGCCAGCCTGACAGGCCACCGGCACACAGGCAGGCGGAGCCGTGAACGAAGCCGTTGCTGTACAGGCCGCATTTGACCCGAATACCGCCGAGACGGTACCCGTACTGCCGTCGGCATCGACCTCAAAAGCAACAGTCTGGGGTGATACGATAACCTGGACGCCACTGGGCGGTGTTGTTCCGTTATTGCCGTAATCAACCGTAATCGGGCCGGGGGTAATGGTGCGGCTTTGCGTACCGGTTGTAACGACAATGTAATCGCCCGCCGGCGGATTAACCCACCCGACGTTGATACTGACCGTCGCTTTGCTGGCCCCGCTGACGGAATAGCAACCCGATACGGTTACCTGTCTGATCGTTAGGGCACACTGGGCCTGCGCAGTGTAATGGCCTAAGCAAAGCAAACAACAAAGCAGGCTGCCAGAGAGCAGCATCCGGTAAAAATGTACCATAAATTTTCTATGCCAAAAATGCCTGTATATCTCAAAAAAGGGCACAAAAAAAATGCCGTATTCGTGAGGCTGTTCCGAATACGGCATTAAGGTACACTTTTAGTGCATTTTATACACTTCAAGTACCGATGCAACTATAAAAAGTTATTTCCCAATTTACGGTATAAATATTAGCAATTTTCATACCAGAATGAACACTTC